>NZ_JBEZEV010000146.1:0-8690 GCF_040649055.1 Micromonospora sp. NPDC049060 | reverse complement strand
TCACCGGCGCGTTCGACATCGCCGGCCGGACGCTGCGGGACATCCTGGTGCCCCGGCTGGACGTGACGATGCTGCCCGAGACGATGTCAGGTCACTGCTTGAGCATGTTGTCCAGCAGCAGGGCGCAGCGGATCAGGCCGAGGTGGCTGTAGGCCTGCGGGTGGTTGCCCAGCCCGCGCTCGGCCATCGGGTCGTACTGCTCGGGCAGCAGGCCGGTCGGGCCGGCGGTGTCCACCATCTGCGAGAACAGCTCCTCGGCGTCGGTACGCCGCCCGGTGCGCAGGTACGCCTCGATGAGCCACGCCGTGCAGATGTGGAAGCCGCCCTCCCGCCCGGGCAGGCCGTCATCCCAGTGGTAGCGGTAGACGACCGGGCCGCTGCGCAGATCCGCCTCGATCCGCAGGACGGTGGAGAGGAAGCGCGGGTCGTCGCCGGGGAGCAGGCCGGAGAGCCCGATCCACAGCGACGAGGCGTCCATGTCCTCGTCCCCGTACGCCACGCTGTAGGCCTCGACGGTCTCGTGCCAGCCGTACTCCAGCACGTTGGCGCCGATGCGGTCGCGCAGCTCCACCCACTCCGGCCGGTCCTCGCCGCCGTGCTGGCGCATGACGTGCAGCGCCCGGTCGACGGTCATCCAGCACATCACCTTCGAGAAGATGTGGTGCCGTGGGGGGAGGCGGGCCTCCCAGATGCCGTGGTCGGGCTCGTGCCAGCGGCGGCGGACCGCCTCGACCATGTTGTCGAGCACCCGCCACTCGTCCTCGCGGACGGAGCCGCGGGCGTCGGCCACGGCCGCGATCAGGTCCGCGATCGGGCCGAAGACGTCGAGCTGGAGCTGGTGGTTGGCGAGGTTGCCGACCCGGACGGGCCGGGAGCCGGCGTAACCGGGCAGGGTGTCGATGACCGCCTCGGCGCCCAGCTCGTAGCCGTCCACCGTGTAGAGCGGGTGCAGCCGCTCCGGGTGCCCGCCGGTGCGCTCGATGCACCCGTCGACCCAGCGCAGCAGCGCCTCGGCCTCCTCGATCGAGCCCAGGTCGACCAGGGACCGCGCGGTCATCGCCGCGTCCCGCAGCCAGCAGTAGCGGTAGTCCCAGTTGCGGACGCCGCCCAGCTCCTCCGGCAGCGAGGTGGTCGCGGCGGCCAGGATCGAGCCGGTGGCCTCGTGGCAGAGCCCGCGCAGGGTCAGCGCGCTGCGGACCACCAGGTCCCGGGCGGTGCTCGGCAGCCGCAGGGTGGCCACCCAGTCCTTCCAGGGCTGCTCGGCCAGGGCCTGCCGCTCGTGGACCGACATCCGGTGGTGTTCCAGGCTGTGCGTGCCGAAGCGCAGCTCCAGCACGACCTGCCCACCGGAGGCGGAGAGGTCGACGACCGCCTTGGCCGTCTCGTAGCCGCCGTCGTTGGTGACCTGCCACTCGACCCCGGGCGAGTAGAGCGCGACCGGCTCGTTGGAGCCGAGCACCAGCAGGCCGTCGCCGACCGGCTGCAACTGCACCGCGACCTGACCGAACTCGGGCCGGGGCGCGAACTCCAGGCGGGCCCGGCCCGAGCCGGTGAGCACCCGGACCATTGTCGAGTCGCCGGTCACGACGGCCGGGCCGTCCGGCGTGGTCTCCCGGGCCGGCTTGTCCAGCCAGTCGGTGACGGTCAGACCCGACCACCGGGTCTCGACGGTCATCGTCCCCGAGCGGTAGCGCTGCCCGAGCGGGATGCCCCCGCGTTCCGGGGCCACGCTGAAGTGCCCGGCGGGGCTGCCGCCGACCAGGTCGGCGAAGATCGCCGCCGAGTCCGGCTTGGGGTGGCAGAGCCAGGTGACCTTGGCCTCGGGGGTGAGCAGGGCCACGGTCCGCCCGTTGGCCAGCATCGAGTGCCGCTCGATGGGCACCGCGCGCTCGCCGAAGAGCCAGTGCCGCCGGGTCTCCAGCAGCAGGCCGAGGGCGCGGGCGGCCTCGATCGGCTCGGCGACCCGGTAGCCGGCCCGGGTGTCGCCGGGGCCGATCTTGATGCCGACGTCCGGCCCGTGCAGGTTGCCGAAGGCGTTCTCGTCGGTGACGTCGTCGCCGATGAAGAGCACCGCGCTGGCGGAGAGCTGGGTGCGCAGCTGGTCGACGGCCGTGCCCTTGTGCGTGGCGACCACCGACAGCTCGATGACCTCCTTGCCCTGGGTGACCGTGACGTCGTCCCAGGTGGCGGGGCCGCTGCGGACCGCCTCGATGGCGGCAGCCGCGATCTCGGGGGCCACCCCGCGGGTGTGCACCGCGACGCTCGCCGGCTTGCGCTCCAGCCGGATGCCCGGGTGGGCCGAGGCGATCTCGCGCAGGGCGTCGCGCAGCCGGGTGCGGACCGCGATCAGCTCGGGGGAGAGCCGCTCGACGAAGCCGATGTCGAACTCGGAGCCGTGGCTGCCGACGAGGTGGACCTCGCTGGGCAGCCGGGAGAGGGCGGCCAGGTCGCGCAGGGCCCGCCCGGAGACCACCGCCACGGTGGTCTGGGGCAGGGCGGCCAGCGCCCGGACGGCCGCCACCGACTCCGGCAGCGGCACGGCCTTGCTCGGGTCCTCCACGATCGGCGCCAGGGTGCCGTCGTAGTCGCAGGCGATCAGAAGCTGGGGTACCCGGGCGATGCGGCCGATGGCCGCCCGCAGTTCCGGGTCCATCGTGCCGGCCGCCGGGGTGACGATCTCGCTGGCGGCGTTCACGCGTCCTCCGGTTGAGGCACACCGAGCTCGGTGAGGAAGGACTTCGCCCAGTGCCCCACGTCGTGGGTGCGAAGATGGCGTTGCATTGTCCGCATTCTGCGGCGTGCCTCCGGCTTCTCGACGTGCACGGCCCTCAGCAGGGCGTCCTTGACCGCGTCAGGGTCGTGCGGGTTACACAGGAACGCCTGACGCAGCTCGGTGGCGGCGCCGGCGAACTCGCTGAGCACGAGTGCACCGCCCTGGTCGGCGCGCGATGCGACGTACTCCTTGGCTACCAGGTTCATTCCGTCTCGCAGCGGGGTCACCATCATCACGTCGGCGGCGGCGTACATCGCGGCGAGTTCAGTGCGACTGTACGACTGATGCAGATAATGCACCGCCGGCACGCCGACCCTGCCGAATTCGCCATTAATCCGGCCGACCTCCCGCTCCACCTTCACGCGTAGTGCCTGGTAGTGCTCCACGCGCTCACGGCTGGGCGTGGCGACCTGCACCATGACCGCGTCGGGAACTGTCAACTTTCCGTCAGCCAGCAGTTCGCGGAAGGCCTTGAGCCGCAACTCGATGCCCTTGGTGTAGTCGAGCCGGTCGACGCCCAGGATGATCGTCTTCGGGTTGCCCAGCTCCTCGCGGATCTCCTTCGCCCGGGCCTGGATCGCCGGGTCGGCGGCCAGCCGCTCCATCTCCTTCGTGTCGATGGAGATCGGGAACGCGCCGGCCTTCACCTGGCGCCCGTCGACCTGGATCATCTGCCCCTCGTAGCGCAGCCCGAGCAGGTGCCGGGCCAGCCGGACGAAGTTCTGCGCGGCGAGGCGCTGCTGGAACCCGACCAGGTCGGCGCCGAGCAGGCCGCGCAGGATCTCGGTGCGGAACGGCATCTGCATGAACAGCTCGATGGGCGGGAACGGGATGTGCAGGAAGAAGCCGATCCGCAGGTCGGGCCGCAGCTCGCGGAGCATCGCCGGGACGAGCTGGAGCTGGTAGTCCTGCACCCAGACCGTCGCCCCCTCGGCCGCGACCTCCGCCGCGGCCTCCGCGAAGCGGGCGTTGACCAGGCGGTACGCCTCACGCCAGCGGCGCTTGTAGGCGGGCGTCTCCACCGCGTCGTGGTAGAGCGGCCAGATCGTCGCGTTGGACTGGCCCTCGTAGTAGCGCTCCAGCTCCTCCGCGCTCAGCGGCACCGGGTGCAGCCGGATGCCCTCCAGGTCGAAGGGCTCGGGGGCGGCGCCGGTGCCGCCGGCCCAGCCGACCCAGGTGCCCTGGTGCTCGGCGAGGACGGGGTGCAGTGCGGTCACCAGCCCCCCGGGGCTGCGACGCCACTGCCGTCCTTCGGGGGTGCTCACCTCGTCGACGGGTAGCCGGTTCGCCACTACGACAAAGGAGCTGCGGACGGTCACGTTCGGCCACCTCCGGGTGCTGACGGGTCAACCGCGAATGAGCGTACTGAGCGTAGCTGCGGCTTCTGGGGCCCCGTGCCGGAGTCACCTACCCTTCCCACGATGGTCCAACCCTTGGCGTGATCTTGTCGATACCCCTGCTCGGAAGCAGGGGTGGCGCGACGCGTCCGGAGCTTCGGGGGCGGGGTGATGTGGGCGCGACGCCGCGTACCTGTCAGGATTGAGGATGGCGTGCGTGCGGCCGGCCACCGGCCGGCGGCGGCGGGCGGAGGTCGAAGCCCGCGCCCGCGCCCGCCGACTCAGTCGCAACCCTACGGAGGTAGCCCGCACCGTGGCCCAGTACATCTACGTCCTGGAAAAGGCGCGCAAGGCGCACGGCGACAAGGTCGTGCTCGACAACGTGACGCTGAGCTTCCTGCCGGGGGCCAAGATCGGTGTGGTCGGCCCCAACGGCGCCGGCAAGTCCAGCCTCCTCAAGATCATGGCAGGGCTGGACAAGCCGAGCAACGGCGAGGCCCGGCTGATGCCCGGCTACACCGTCGGCATGCTCGCCCAGGAGCCCCCGCTCAACGACGCCAAGACCGTGCTCGGCAACGTCGAGGAGGCGGTCGCCGAGACCAAGGCCAAGCTGGAGCGGTTCAACAAGATCGCCGAGCAGATGGCCACCGACTACTCCGACGAGCTGATGGAGGAGATGGGCCGGCTCCAGGAGGAGTTGGACCACCTCGACGCGTGGGACATCGACTCCAAGCTCGAACTGGCGATGGACGCGCTGCGCTGCCCGCCGCCGGACGCCGACGTCACCCAGCTCTCCGGTGGTGAGCGCCGCCGGGTGGCGCTGTGCAAGCTGCTGCTGGAGGCGCCCGACCTGCTGCTGCTCGACGAGCCCACCAACCACCTGGACGCGGAGAGCGTCTCCTGGCTGGAGCAGCACCTGGCCAAGTACGCCGGCACCGTCATGGCGATCACCCACGACCGGTACTTCCTGGACAAGGTGGCCGGCTGGATCCTCGAGCTGGACCGCGGCCGGGCCATCGGCTACGAGGGCAACTACTCCACCTACCTGGAGAAGAAGGCGGCCCGGCTGGCCGTCGAGGGCCGCCGCGACGCCAAGATGAAGAAGCGGCTCACCGAGGAACTGGAGTGGGTCCGCTCCAACGCCAAGGCGCGGCAGACCAAGTCCAAGGCCCGACTCGACCGCTACGACGAGATGGCCAACGAGGCGGAGAAGACCCGCAAGCTCGACTTCGAGGAGATCCAGATCCCGCCGGGCCCGCGCCTGGGCAACACGGTGATCGAGGCGCAGAACCTCAGCAAGGGCTTCGGCGACCGGCTGTTGATCGACAACCTGTCGTTCTCGCTGCCGCGCAACGGCATCGTCGGCATCATCGGCCCCAACGGCGTCGGCAAGACCACGCTGTTCAAGACCATCGTCGGGCTGGAGCAGCCGACCGGCGGCGAGGTCCGGGTCGGCCCCACCGTCTCGCTGTCGTACGTCGACCAGAACCGGCAGGGCCTCGACGGCGACAAGAGCGTCTGGGAGGTCGTCTCCGACGGCCTGGACTACCTCATGGTGGGCAAGGTCGAGATGCCGTCGCGGGCGTACATCGCGGCGTTCGGATTCAAGGGGCCGGACCAGCAGAAGCCGACCAAGGTGCTCTCCGGCGGCGAGCGCAACCGGCTCAACCTCGCGCTGACGCTGAAGATCGGCGGCAACGTGATCCTGCTCGACGAGCCGACCAACGACCTGGACGTCGAGACCCTCTCCAGCCTGGAGAACGCGCTGCTGGAGTTCCCCGGCTGCGCCGTGGTCATCTCCCACGACCGGATGTTCCTCGACCGGGTCTCCACGCACATCCTGGCCTGGGAGGGCGACGACGAGAACCCCGCCAAGTGGTTCTGGTTCGAGGGCAACTTCGAGGCGTACGAGAAGAACAAGATCGACCGGCTCGGCGCGGAGGCGGCCCGCCCGCACCGGGTGACCTACCGCAAGCTGACCCGTGACTGAGCGCGCGGACCGCAGCCGATCATGAGCGACCGCTTCGTCTACCACTGCACCCTGCGGTGGTCCGACCTGGACGCGTACGGCCACATCAACAACTCGCGCTTCCTCACCCTCTACGAGGAGGCGCGGGTGGCGTTGATGTTCGCCGGCGGCCGGGCGTGGGGGGTGGGCTCGTTCGCCGACGGCGTCGTGATCAGTCGGCACGAGATCGACTACGTGCGCCCGGTCGAGTACGCCCTCGGCCGGGCCACCGCGGAGGCCGCCCCCACCGTGCGCATCGAGCTGTGGGTGGAGGAGATCCGGGGCGCGTCGTTCACCGTCGCCTACGAGCTCTTCGACGGCGAGGTGCTGGCCAGCCGGGCCCGTTCGGTGCTGGTGCCGTTCGACCTGACCCGGCAGCGGCCCCGGCGGATCACCCCGGAGGAGCGGACGTTCCTGCTCACGTACGCGCCGCAGGGCGGGGTGGCGTGACGGCGGCCGGCGGGCCCCTCGCCCCGGCGGGGGCCGGTGGCGGCGGGACGGTCGCCGGCGGGCACGGGATCGCCGACGCGGCCGACGCGGGGGCCTTCCTGGCCCGTCTCGTCCGGCTGGACGGCGACGCGCCGGTCCGGCTCAGGTCGGCCGGCGCGACGGGCCGTACGGCCCTCTGGGGGCGTCTGCCGTGGGGCGTGCTGGTCGTCCGCACGGTGGCCGGCGACGGCCCCGGCGACGCCACGGTCCCGGCCCGCGAGTTGCTGGCCGAGCTGGCGGCGAACGGTGCGGCCCTGCCGACGCGGCGGGACGAGCGGTGGCGGTGGCCGCTGCCGCCCGCGGCGAGCCGCCGGGTGGAGACGCTGCCGGGCGTGGAGCTGCGGCGGATCGCGGCGGCGGCGGCGGGAGCCCTGCGCGACGCCAGCACCCACGGCGTCGGCGGGCGTGCGGTGGGGCAGCGGGCGCTGCGGGACGCGCTGCTCGACCACGTGCCCGTGGTGGTCACCCCCGAGGACCCGCCGGGCGAGCCGGTCGAGGTGACCCAGCGGATGGTCCAGGGGTTGATCCGGATGGGCTTCCTGGGACCCGCCGAGGGGTCGGCCGGGACGGTCGGCGGGGGCGACGTCCAGGTGCGAACGGTTGGTCGATGGGTCGGCCTGGTGGGACCGTACGGAGCGATATGGTCGCAGAAGGCCACCGAACTTGCCGTGCGGCCCCTCTGAATTCATCCGTTCGGCTGACCCTCGGTCATTCTTCTGTCCTGGGGCTGCCGTTGGGGGGGTGCTTCAACCCGGCTGTCCGGGTACCGTCCATCCTCGGATCCAACGCAACGTAGGCGAGTGGATCCGCTGGGGAGTGAGGTGCGCGAGCGATGCCGTGGTGGTCATGGCGCCCCGGTCCCGCCAACGGCGGCGGCGACCCGGAAAGGCGGAGCGGGGTCACAGTGGAGAGCACCGTCCGGGTCGGACCACCGACCCCCCGTCAGCCGGGAGACGACTGCCCGCCGACGGAGCGAGCCGTGATCGCGGACATGCCCGCCACGGTCGAGCCGGTCACCCTACGCCGCGTCTGCGACGCACTCGACATGCTCGACGTGCGCTACCTGGCCGACGGCGACGGCAACCTGCTGGCCATGTGGGAGCGGCACGCCGTGCTGGTCACACTGGAGGGTCCGGAGGACGAGATCCTGGTGATGCGGGCCCGTCCACACGCGACGGTGCCGCCGGACTGGGCCGACCGCGCCTACCGCGTGGTCAACGAGTGGAACCACACCCGCCGCTTCTGCAAGGCCTACATCGGCGACCCGACCGAGCGCGGCCAGCTGCCGATCTACGCGGAGTTGCAGGTGCCGTTCGGTGCCGGGGCGCACGACGCGCTGCTGGTCGAGATGCTCGACTGCGGCGCGGCGGTCGCCACCAGCTTCGTGGACTGGCTGCACGACGAGGGCGCCCTGCTCTGAGGCACCGGACGCCCGCCGGGCGATCCGGTGCCCGGGCGAACGCCGACGGACGGCCCGGCACCCGCCGGGCACCCGAGGGTCGGCCCGGTCAGGCCGGCCCCGCCGGGTCCTCCATCGCGTTGACCATGAAGTAGGCGGCCCGCTCCAGGTAGTCCCACAGCGCGGTGGCGATCTCCGGCGGCAGGTCGAGCCGGTCCACTGCGCGGCGCATGTGCAGCAGCCACGCGTCCCGCTCGGCGGCGCCGATCCGGTAGGGCGCGTGGCGCATCCGCAGTCGCGGGTGCCCCCGTTGCGCCGAGTACGTGTTGGGGCCGCCCCAGTACTGCATGAGGAACAGGGCCAACCGGTCCGCGGCCGGGCCCAGGTCCTCCTCCGGATACATGGGGCGCAGCAGCGGGTCGTCGGCGACCCCGGCGTAGAACTCGTCCACCAGCTTGCGGAATGTGGGCTCGCCGCCGACCGCTTCGAAGAGGGTCATCGACGCACCGGGACGGTCGGACTCACCTGCGGCATTCACCGTTCCATCCTGCCAGGTGCCATGTCGGGCGAGCGGGGGGTGCCGGCTGTGGGTCGGGTCACCGCGTGCCGCCGCCGTCCCGCCTCGCCGGGGCGACCGCCCAACGGGCCGCCGGCCCGCCGGACCGCTCCTCCGCGGGCCGCCCC
>NZ_JBEZEV010000145.1:0-9276 GCF_040649055.1 Micromonospora sp. NPDC049060 | reverse complement strand
CCACGCCCCGGGCTCTGCCGCGCCCCACCCGCCGCCCCCCCCCCCCGCCGTTGGGGTGGGTTATCCCGCCGGAGGCGTTGGCCGTCGGACGCGCCGGCACCCGCCGGCGCGGGCTTCCAACCGGCCCACCGGCCGCTACCGCCGGGCCCCGCCTCACGACCGCCCCTCGCGCTCCGCCGCCACCAACCCCGCCAACGCCCGATTGGTACGGTTGGACCGCACCGCGGCGCGCTGCTGCCCGGCCGTCACCTCGATGTACGTCTGCGACGACGCCAACGACGCGTGACCCAGCAACCGCATGATCTCCGCCGCGCTCGCCCCGTCCTCCGCCAACCGCGTCGCGAAGGTGTGCCGCAACGCGTGCAACCGCGCCCCACGCGGCACCCGGTCGGTGATGCCCGCCCGCCGGTAGCAGGACTCCACCAGATACTGCAGCCCGCCCCGACGCAGCGGCTCACCCCGACGGTCCACCAGCAGCGGCGCGTCCGGCCGCACCGTACGCGACCCGAACCGCCGCACCCGGCTGTCCAGGTAGCCCACCAGCACCCCGTCCAGCTCCGGCTCGATCGGCACCACCCTCGGCCGCCCACCCTTGCCGGCCACGTCGACCCGCCGCTCGCCCGCACGGCCCGTCAACGACCCCACCCGCAGCGCCAGTAGCTCCGACAGCCGCAGCCCCGCGCAGAGCGCCAACGCCAGCACCGCCAGGTCGCGCTCCGGCCACGGGTCGCGCTGCCGGCCCTCCTGCCGGGCCACCGAGGCGAGCAGCTGCTCGGGGGTGTCCGCGCCACGCAGCGGCTTGGGCTGGGGGAGAGGCGCCCGGGGACGACCGACCGCCGGCATCGGGTTGCCGGCGACCACCCCGTCGGCGACCAGGAAGGAGAAGAAGCTGTTCCAGGTGGACCACGCCCGGTGCACCGACGCGGCCGCGCGGGGAGCGGCGAACCGGGCGAATGCCGCGCGCATGACGCGGGCGGTGAGGGCGCCGACGGGCAGCGCGTCGAGGGGGAGGGGAGGGGTGGCCTCCTCGGCGGCCAGCTCGGCGACGGCACGCAGGTCCCGCCGGTACGCCTCCAGCGTGTGGGGGGAGGGCTTGCGGGTCGCGCGGGCCGTCAGGAACTCCTCGATGAGCCGCCGTACCGATTCGTCCTGTTTGTCATGCATAAGGGATATTATGCAGCATTTTCGGGTTCGCCGGCAACGGCGGGAGAGGGGGAGAGGCGTGCGACGGTACGTACTGACGGGTGCACCGGGGGCGGGCAAGACGACACTCGCCGACGCGCTGCGCCGACGCGGGTGGGACGTCGTCGCCGAGGCGGCCACCGACGTCATCGCGGCCCAGCAGGGGCGGGGCGTCGCCGAACCGTGGCGCGAGGCCGGCTTCGTCGACGCCGTCGCGCGGCTCCAGCGGGAGCGCCGCGAGGCGCCCGGGGCGTACGGGTCGGTGCAGGTCCACGACCGGTCGCCGCTGTGCACGTTGGCCCTCGCGCGGTATCTGGGGCGCCCGCCGGGGCGCGTGCTCGCCGAGGAGGTGCGGCGGGTGCTGCGCGACGGCGCCTACCAGCGGCAGGTGTTCCTGGTCGAGCCGCTGGGCTTCGTGACACCGAGTGCCGCCCGCCGGATCGGCTACGCCGAGTCGCTGGCGTTCGCCCGCGTGCACGAGGAGGTCTACCGGGCGCACGGGCACGGCCTGATCGCGGTGCCGCCCGCGCCGGTGCAGGCGCGGGTCGCGCTGGTGGAAGCGCACCTGCGGCGCCTCGCCGACCTGCCGTCGGACCGGGCCGAGGGAGGGCCCGATCCGGCTAACTTGACATAATGTACATTATCGAACTCCGGCCGCAGTGTAGATATCCGCAGGCAGAGGCTCCGTCAGCACCCCTCGTGGCTTGAGTCGTTCCTGGCAGCTTGAGTCATCGCCTTCCTCACCGAGCTGAGCCAACTCATGGTCTGGCTGTCTGCTGCGGGCCGTCGTCGTCGCTCGATGGCTTCACCGCAGTTGATCGACCCGCGTTTGTGGCGGACACAGCTGAGGTGGCGCCCGACGCCCGGCGGTGGCCGTCGCCGGCCTGCGTCCAGACGGCGCTGACCGTCAACGCCGTCTGAGCGGGTTGACACCTCTCCCCCCTGAATTGATCGAGGCCGCGCCGTCGAAGCGGCTACTCGGAACGCAGGGCGACGGCGGTGCGGGTACGGGCGGCCTAGCCGGCTGGCAGGAACGCGCCGTGGATCTGCGGCGCGATGTCCGCCGGCCGCGCTCGTCCTTGACGTGCGTCGCACTCCCCTGGCGTGTCGTGCGCTGCGGCGTGTCGTGCGTCGCGCATGGCGGGTGGCGGCCCCGCGGCGCCGAGGTCCGGTGCTGCGGGGCCGCGTCGGGGTCAGACGCCGACGTAGGCGGCGAGGTGTTCGCCGGTGAGGGTGGACCGCTTGGCGACAAGGTCGGCGGGGGTGCCCTCGAAGACGATCCGGCCGCCGTCGTGGCCCGCGCCGGGGCCGAGGTCGATGATCCAGTCGGCGTGTGCCATGACCGCCTGGTGGTGCTCGATGACGATGACCGACTTGCCGGATTCGACGAGGCGGTCGAGCAGGGCGAGCAGTTGTTCGACGTCGGCGAGGTGCAGGCCGGTGGTGGGTTCGTCGAGGACGTAGACGCCGCCCTTCTCGGCCATGTGGGTGGCGAGCTTGAGGCGCTGTCGCTCGCCGCCGGAGAGGGTGGTGAGGGGTTGGCCGAGGCTGAGGTAGCCCAGTCCGACGTCGGCGAGTCGGTTCAGGATGGCGTGGGCGGCGGGGATGCGCGCCTCGCCGGTGCCGAAGAACTCCTCGGCCTCGGCGACGGGCATGGCGAGCACCTCGGCGATGTTCCGGCCGCCCAGCGTGTATTCCAGGACGGCCGCCTGGAACCGCTTGCCGCCGCATTCCTCGCAGGTGGTCTCGACGGTCGCCATGACGCCCAGGTCGGTGTAGATGACGCCGGCGCCGTTGCAGGTGGGGCAGGCGCCTTCGGAGTTGGCGCTGAACAGTGCCGGTTTGACGCCGTTGGCCTTTGCGAACGCCTTGCGGATGGGGTCGAGCAGGCCGGTGTAGGTCGCCGGGTTGCTGCGTCGGGAGCCGCGGATCGCGCCCTGGTCGATGACGACGACGCCGTCGCGGCCGGCGACGGAGCCGTGGATCAGTGAGCTCTTGCCGGAGCCGGCGACGCCGGTGACGGCGCAGAGGACGCCGAGTGGGATGTCGACGTCGACGTCGCGCAGGTTGTGCGTGGTCGCGCCGCGGACCTCGAGGGTGGCGGTGGGCGTGCGTACGGTCTTCTTGACGGCGGCCCGGTCGTCGAGGTGGCGGCCGGTGACGGTGTCGCTTTCCCGCAGTCCTTCGACGGTGCCTTCGAAGCAGATCGTGCCGCCGTGTGTGCCGGCGCCGGGGCCGAGGTCGACGACGTGGTCGGCGATCGTGATGGTCTCGGGTTTGTGTTCGACGACGAGTACGGTGTTGCCCTTGTCGCGCAGTTGCCGCAGCAGGTTGTTCATCCGCTCGATGTCGTGCGGGTGCAGGCCGATGGTGGGCTCGTCGAAGACGTAGGTGACGTCGGTGAGGGACGAGCCGAGGTGGCGGATCATCTTGGTGCGTTGTGCCTCTCCCCCGGACAGGGTGCCCGAGGGGCGGTCGAGTGAGAGGTAGCCCAGGCCGATCTGCGTGAACGAGTCGAGGAGGTGTTGCAGCCCCTTGAGTAGGGGGGCCACCGAGGGTTCGTCGAGGTCGCGGACCCACTCGGCCAGGTCGCTGATCTGCATGGCGCAGACGTCGGCGATGCTCTTGCCGTTGATCTTCGATGCGCGGGCTTCGGGGCTGAGTCGGGTTCCGTCGCAGCTCGGGCAGGTCTGGAAGGTCACGGCCCGCTCGACGAAGGCCCGGATGTGGGGCTGGAGGGCGTCGACGTCCTTGGCGAGGAAGGACTTCTGGATCTGCGGGATGATGCCGACGTACGTCAGGTTGATGCCGTCGACCTTGATCTTGGTGGGTTCCCGGTGGAGCAGGTCGTGCAGTTCCTTCTTGGTGAACTTGCTGATCGGCTTGTCGGGGTCGAAGTAGCCGCAGCCGCGGAAGATGCGCCCGTACCAGCCGTCCATGCTGTAGCCGGGGATGGTGAGGGCGCCCTCGTTGAGTGACTTGCCGGCGTCGTAGAGGGCGGTCAGGTCGATGTCGTTGACGGTGCCCATGCCCTCGCAGCGGGGGCACATGCCGCCGAGGCGGTGGAACGTCGCCTTCTCGGCCTTGGTCTTGGTGCCGCGTTCGACGGTGATCGCGCCGCTGGCGCGCACGGTGGGGATGTTGAAGGAGTACGCGTTGGGTGAGCCGATGTGGGGTTGGCCGAGGCGGCTGAACAGGATGCGCAGCATGGCGTTGGCGTCGGTGGCGGTGCCGACGGTGGAGCGGGGGTTGGCGCCCATCCGTTCCTGGTCGACGATGATCGCCGTGGTCAGGCCGTCGAGCAGGTCGACGTCCGGTCGGGTGAGCGACGGCATGAAGCCTTGGAGGAAGGCGCTGTAGGTTTCGTTGATCATCCGCTGTGACTCGGCGGCGATGGTGCCGAACACCAGTGAGCTCTTGCCGGAGCCGGAGACGCCGGTGAAGACGGTGAGGCGGCGTTTCGGGATGTCGACGTTGACGTCCTTGAGGTTGTTGACGCGGGCGCCCTGCACGCGGATCAGGTCGTGGGTGTCGGCGATGTGCGGGGTGGGCGTCCTCGTGGCCGTGCTCATGGTGTCTCCATCCGTCGCGCGGGGGCCGGCTGTGCGGTCTCCGTCGGGCGTCTTGCTGTGGTGGTGGGGTTCAGCGCAGCTCGTTGATGCGGATCAGGTTGCCGGTGGGGTCGCGGAAGGCGCAGTCGCGCACGCCGTACGGCTGTTCGGTCGGTTCCTGGACGACGTCGGCGCCGCTGGCCTGGAGCCGGTCGAAGAGGCCGTCGAGGTCGTCGGTGGCCAGGGTGATGGCGCCGTAGCTGCCCTTGGCGATGAGTTCGAGGATGGTGCGGCGTTCGTCGTCGGTGATGCCTGGTTCGGCGGCCGGCGGGTGCAGGACGATGGATGTGCCGGGCTGGTTGGCGGGGCCGACGGTGAGCCAGCGCATGCCGTCGTATCCGACGTCGTTGCGGACCTCGAAGCCGAGGGTGTCGCGGTAGAAGGTCAGGGCGGCGTCGGCGTCGGTGTGCGGGAGGAAGGCGTAGTGAATGGTGATGTCCATGCCGGTCACGCTAGTTGTGGCTGGGTGGGCCGTGCTTCTCGATTCCTGATCGGTCTGGTCACCTGTTTCGCGATGCACGCGGGCATCTCCGCCGTCGCGTGAGCCGCCCGGGCGCGGTAGGTGCTCGGCGGCACGCCGACCAGTTCGGTGAAGCGGGTGCTGAAGGTGCCCAGCGAGGAGCAGCCGACGGCGAAACAGACTTCGGTGACGCTGAGGTCGCCGCGGCGCAGCAGCGCCATGGCACGTTCGATGCGTCGGGTCATGAGGTAGGCGTACGGCGACTCGCCGTAGGCGAGGCGGAACTGGCGGCTGAGGTGTCCGGCGGACATGTTCGCGCCGCGGGCGAGGGCTTCGACGTCGAGCGGCTTGGCGTACTCGCGGTCGATGCGGTCGCGTACGCGGCGCAGCCGGGCGAGGTCGCGGAGGTGCTGGGCTGCGGCGTCTCTGCTGCTCACGTGCAGGATCGTGCCATGTGGTGCCGGTGTTGCCCAGCAGGGTCGCGGTGGTGTCCTTCTCGGGGGCGGTGGCGGTTTCTCAGGGGTCGGTGGCGAGGCGGGCGTGCAGGTGCATGCCGTGCCAGCCGTCGGCGTGGCGGCCTTCGCCGCGTTTGGTGCCCTCGGCGGTGAAGCCGGCGCGTTGCGCGACCCGGCAGGACGCGCCGTTGGCCGTGGAGTGGGCCAGTTCCAGTCGGTGCAGCCCGAGGTTGGTGAAGCACCAGGTGCTCAGGGCGGTCAGTGCCCGGGGTGCGATGCCGTGGCCGCGGGCGGCGGGTATGACCCAGTAGGAGACTTCGGCGAGGGCGTCGTCGAGGGCGAGCCGGCGCAGGCTGATCTGGCCGACGACGCCGTGGGTGTCGACGATCGCCCAGCCCGCGCCGGTTTCGTGGTGCCATCGCCGGGGCCAGGTGTCGATCCAGTCGCGGGCCTCGTCGTCGTTCATGTGGCGGCAGTGCCAGTGTCGGATCGCGGGGTCGGCGTAGGCGGCGACGACGGCGGCGCGGTCGGTGGGTCGCCAGGGGCGTAGTCGGGGGCCGTTCGCGTCGATGTCGGGTTGGGGCAGGCGGGCCATGGTGCCGGGGGCGATGGCGGGGGCGATGGTCGGCGGCATCAGGGGCGGGGCCGGCGGGCGAGGACGAGGGTGGTGCGCAGGCGCAGTACGACGGTGCCGCCGAAGCCGTCGACGAGGGTGCGCATCGCGGTGCTCGCCCGGGTCTGCTGGTCGGCGGGTCGCTGCCGGTACGGGCCGAAGGTCTGCAGCAGGCGTAGGTACTGGTCGGTGCTGAGGGTGAGGTCGCGGTGCAGGGTGTGGGCGTGCACGTCGGTGAACAGGCCGCTGGCGGTGATGTCGTGGTGGAACCAGTCGGCGGGGTGACGGGTGACGGTGGGGTCGATGGCGCGCAGGGTGGTGTCGACGGCGTGGGCCTGTGCGGGGTCGGCGTAGCCGTACTCGTGGGCGAAGACGGCGAGGGTGCCGCCGGGGGTGAGTGCGGCGTGGGCGCGCCGGTTGCGGGTGGCGGGGTCGAGCCAGTGCCAGGCCAGCGCGCAGGCGAGCAGGGGTACGCCGCCGGTGGGTGGTTGCCACCGTTCGAAGGTCTGGGTGACGGTGTGCACGTCAGGGAAGGTGGCGGTGAGGCGGGCGGCCATGCGGGGGTCGGGTTCGATGCAGGTGACGGGTGCGCCGAGGCGCAGCAGCACGGCGGTGCCCTTGCCGGTGCCGGCGCCGATCTCGGTGACGGTGTCGGGGGTTCTGCCGTGGTAGTCGGCGATGAGGTCGGCAATGGCGTCCGGATAGCCGGGGCGGATGTCGTCGTAGAGGTCGGCGATGGCGCCGAAGACATCGGTCACGGTTGGCATCGTCGCATGGGCGGCGGCGGGTCGGCCGGTGGTGTCGGGGTGGGTCTCAGAGGCCGCCGGCGATGCGCAGGACGGTGCCGGTGGTGTAGGTGGCGTCGGGGCCGAGCAGCCAGGCGATGGCGCCGGCGACCTCGTCGGGTTCGCCGGGGCGGCCCAGTGGGATGCGGGCGGCGGCCCGCTCGGGTCGGTCGGGTTGGCCGGAGAGGGCGTGGATGTCGGTGCGGATGATGCCGGGGGCGACGGCGTTGACGCGGATGCCGCGGGGGGCGAGTTCCTTGGCGAGGCCGGTGGTGAGGGTGTCGGTGGCGGCCTTGACGGCGGCGTAGTGGACGTACTCGCCGGGGCTGCCGAGGGTGGCGGCGGCGGAGGAGACGTTGACGATGGCGGCGCCGTCGCCCATCCGGCGGGCGGCCTGTTGGGCGCAGAGGACGTAGCCGATGAGGTTGACGTCGACGACGTGGCGCAGGTCGGTGGGGTCGAGGTCGACGAACGCGCCGATGGGGCTGGTGACGCCGGCGTTGTTGACCAGGCCGGTGATCGGGCCGAGGTCGGCGGCGGCGTCGAACAGGGCGGTGACCTGCTCGGGGTCGCGGGTGTCGGCGGGCACGGCGAGGCCGCGTACGCCGGTGGCTTCGATGTCGGCGAGCACGGCGGTGGCGGCGGTGTGGTCGCGGCGGTAGCTGAAGGCGACGTGGTGCCCGGCGTGGGCGAGGCGGCGGGCGGTGGCGGCACCGATGCCGCGGCTTCCGCCGGTGATGACGGTGACCGGTCGCATGTGCCTCTCCCCTGTCGTGGCTGCGGGGCCGACGCTACCGGCGGGCGGCGTGGGGCGGGCCGGTGGGTGGGCGCATAGGCTCGGGCGCGTCGGTGGACGGTGACGTGGAGGTGCGCGGTGGCGGGTGTGGGTGTCGGCGACGTGGTGCGGGACTTCGAGTTGCCCGACGAGACGGGTACGCCGCGGCGGCTGTCGGAGTTCCTGGCCACGGGTCCGGTGGTGTTGTTCTTCTATCCGGCGGCGTTGACGCGGGGGTGCACGGCGGAGAGCTGCCACTTCCGGGACCTGGCGGCGGAGTTCGCGGCGGTGGGCGCGACGCGGGTGGGCATCAGCCGCGATCCGGTGGAGAAGCAGGCGGAGTTCTCCCGCCGGCACGGGTTCGACTATCCCCTGCTGTCGGACGTGGACGGCACGGTCGCGGACCTGTTCGGGGTGCGGCGGCGGCTGCCGTTGGGTGCGCTGAGCACGCGGCGGATGACGTTCGTGATCGGCACGGACCGGCGGATCGTCGAGGTGGTCCACAGTGAGCTGAACATGAACGACCACGCGGACGCGGCGTTGCGGGCGCTGGGGGGTTGATCTTCCGCTTGTCGGCGTGGGCTGGTATCAAGGCAGGCATCTGAACAGGTGTACGAGGGGAAGAGGTTGCTGATGGGTGCTGCTGGCCAGGGTTTGTCCACTGACGAGGTGCAGAGCATCCGGGAGGCGCTGGCGGCGGGCCGCAAGCCGAAGGTGGTGTTCACCGCCTCGGCGGGTCAGATCGCCGGGCAGGTGGGTCAGGTGGTGGAGCTGACCGACCCGGCGGTGTCGGACGAGTTCGTGGTGGTCCGGTTCGGTCGCGACGAGTTGCCCTTCTCCCCCGCCGACGTGGCGGTGGCCCCGCGCGGCGCCGGGCGTAAGGCGGCCGAGCCACAGCCGGAGACGCCGGAGCCCGAGCCGGCGGCGCCGGCGGAGCCGGAGTTCGTGTTGGACCGGGTGCCGCAGCAGCGGCGGGAGGAGCCGAAGGTGGAGACGACGGAGGCGAAGCCCGCCCCGGCGCGCAAGGCGGTGAAGGCCGTGAAGCCGAAGGGGCCGGCGGGGCTGACGGTGACGCTGGCGTACGCCGACGGTGAGTGGACGGTCGCGGCGCAGCAGGGCAGCAAGTCCCTGGCGAAGCCGTACGTGGTGAAGCCGGCGGAGGCGCTGCGGATGGTGGCGCTGGTCGACGTGCCGGGCGTGCACGAGGCGGTGGAGCAGATCATGGCCGCGGAGCGGGCCGAGGCGGAGCAGCAGGCGGAGAAGCTGCGCGCGGAGCTGGCGGAGATCGAGGCGCGCCTGGCGGAGCTGCGCGAGCAGCTCAGCGCGAGCAGCTCCCGACCGGACAACGGCGGGTTGTCGGGACGGGGGTCGCCGCCGAGGCGGGCGTGCATCCGG
>NZ_JBEZEV010000144.1:0-9470 GCF_040649055.1 Micromonospora sp. NPDC049060 | reverse complement strand
CGCCGCCGACGAGGTGTTCTTCGCCCCGGTGCAGATGCGCAAGCGCCGCCGGGACTGGGGGCGCGACGGGCTCGACCAGCGGTTCGCCGACGCCTAGATCTACTCGTTCATGGCCGCCGCGTACGCCGGCCCGTTCAAGGGCACCGGCGTCACCGGCAACCCCGTCGACGTGCGGTTCGTCAACGACGAGGTCGCCCTGCTGCGCACCCACGGCGGCATCCTCGCCCCCGGCGAGACCGAGATCGCCCCGGAGCTCGCCGTCCGCTCCACGTGGATCGTCGTCAAGCGCGACGGCGAGTGGAAGCTCGCCGGCTACCAGAACAGCCCGCGCGGCGCCGGCGCGACGCTGCGCTGGTGACCGTCCATCCCCCCGTGACGATCGGCAAGGAGCACCCATGACCACCAAGGCAGCGTCGCGGTGGGGCGACGCGACGGAGATCCTCGAGGCCGCCCGCGTCGCGGAGGACCACTCCTACTACCGGGAATTCGTCAGCGACGACGAGAAGGCCGTCCTGGCCGTACCGCAGCTGATCCAGGCCGCGTGGAAGGCCAACGACCCGGACTTCTTCGCCGACCTCTTCGCGGAGAACGGCAGCCTGCTCATGGGCGACGAGCAGCTGACCAGCCGCGACGAGATCCGCGCCTTCATGACCAAGGGGTTCGCGGGCCCGTACCGGGGCGCCTACGTCAAGGGCTACCCGGTGTCGGTGAACTTCCTGCACCCGGACGTCGCCATGGTGGTCACCGGCGGCGGCATCATCCTCGCCGGCGAGAGCGAGGTCGCCCCCGAGCGGCACATCCGGGCCACCTGGATCATCGTCCGCCAGGACGACGGCCGCCCGCTGCTGCTCTCGCACCAGAGCAGCCCCGTCACCGGCTGACCCCGGGGGCCGGCCCCGACGGGGCCGGCCCCCACCCGCACTCCCAACCAGCGACGTACGAGGAGAGAGACCGATGTCGACAGAACCTGCCCAGTCCGTGGAGCGGCCGTCGCCGGCGCGGATGTACGACTACTTCCTCCACGGCACGAACAACTACCCGGTGGACCGGGCCGCGGCGGAGGCCGTGATCGGGCGGGTCGGACAGACGCTCACCCGCGACGTGGTGTGGGAGAACCGCCGGTTCCTGGGCCGCGCCGTCCGGCACCTCGCCGAGGATTGCGGGATCCGGCAGTTCATCGACGTCGGGGCGGGCCTGCCGAGCCAGGAGAACACCCACCACGTGGCGCGGCGGGCCGTCGCCCAGCCCCGGGTGATCTACGTGGACAACGACCCGGCGGTCGCCGAGCACGGCAAGCGCCTGCTCACCGAGGACGAGCGGGCCAACACCGGGATCTTCACCGCCGACCTGCGCGACCCCGGCTCGATCCTCGACCACCCGGACACCAAGTCCCTGATCGACTTCTCCCAGCCCGTCGGGGTGCTGTTCATCGCGGTCTTCCACTTCGTCCGGGACAGCGAGGACCCGAAGGGCATCATCCGGGCCTTCCGCGACCGGATGGCGCCCGGCTCGTACCTGGCCCTGTCCCACCTCTGCGTGGAGGGCGGGCCGGACGAGGAGCGCCGGATGATGGAGGACAGCTACCGCAACGCCACCGCGCCGATGGTCTACCGGACCGCCGCGCAGATCGCCGACCTCTTCGAGGGCTTCGAACTCGTCGCGCCCGGGCTCGTGCCGACCGGCCGCTGGCGGCAGGACGACCCCGACGCCACCTCCACCGACCGGATGTACGCCGGGGTGGCCCGCAAGCTCTGACCCGTTCCGCCGACCGCCGCACCGCACCCACCAGGACCGCACAACCGAGGAGAGACATGCGCGTCGTGTTCGCCCTGTGGCCCAACCCGGCCCACCTGTACCCGCTGGTTCCGCTCGCGTGGGCGTTGCAGAGCGCCGGCCACGAGGTCCGCGTCGCGTCCCACCCCGTCCTGGCGGAGAGCACGCTGGCGGTCGGGCTGACCCCGGTCGCGGTCGGCGACCCGGAGATCATGCCGATGGGTCCCGGTCGGCCGCAGCCGCGCAGCGTCAAGCAGCGGCTCGACCGGATCACCGAGGCGCTGGAGCTGACCCCGGCGGACAAGGAGGTCTGGGACGTCTTCTACCAGTTCATGCTGCCGTCCATGTGGGACTTCCACCCGGTCGGGTCCACCGCCCGCGACCCGCACCCGGTCCTCGACGACCTGGTCGCCTTCGCCCGCGACTGGCAGCCCGACCTGGTCCTCTGGGACCCGTGCTTCCCGGCCGGCGCGGTGGCGGCGCGCGTCGCCGGTGCGGCGCAGGCGCGGCTGCTCTGGGGGCTGGACTACTTCGCCTCGACCATGGACCGCTTCGCCGAGGCCGCCGCCCGACCGGGCCCGGGCCCGGAGGAGAACCCGCTGGTCGAGACCATGCGGCCGGCCGCCGAGCGGTACGGGCTGGAGATCGACGACGAGCTGCTGCTGGGCCAGTGGACCGTCGACCCCACTCCCCCCGGCGTACGCCTGCCCACCAGCGTCCGGACCGTGCCGACGCGCTGGGTGCCCTACTCGGGGCAGACGGTGCTCCCCCGGTGGCTGCACCACCGGCCGGAGCGGCCGCGCGTCGCGCTCTCCCTCGGGCTGTCCCAGCGGATGTACTTCAAGGGCGGCTGGGACCACGTGCCCGGCCTGCTGGAGATGGTCTCCGACCTGGACGTCGAGGTGGTGGCGACGCTCAACGCCGATCAGCTGGCCGGCATGCCCGCCCTGCCGAAGAACGTCCGCGCGGTGGACTACCTGCCCCTGACCCAGCTGCTGCCGTCCTGTTCGGCGATGGTGCACCACGGCGGCATGGGCACCTTCGCCAGCGCGGTGGCGCTGCGGGTGCCGCAGCTGATCACCGACTCCGACGACGACAACGGCATGATCACCATTGAGGCCGACGGCCTGGAGTGGTCGATGGCCACGAAGCACATCGAGTCGTCGGTGACCGCCCGCTGCGTCGCCGAACGCGGCGCGGGACTGGTCCTCGACATCAAGAACCTCTCCGTGGACGCGATGCGCAAGCAGCTCGTCCGCGTGCTGGACGAGCCGGCGTTCCGGCAGGGGGCCGACTCCCTCTACGACGACCTGCTCGCCACGCCCAGCCCGACCGAGACCGTCCCGGTGCTGGAGAAGCTCACCCGGCGGTACCGGGCCTGACCCGGCACCGCCGTCACCGCCGGCGGGCGGGCCCCTGCGCGCGCCCGCCGGCACCGTCCGCTCCCGCACCGCCCGCCCGCGGCCCACCCGGGTGGCGCCCCGCGCCGCCCCGCTGCCGGCTGCCCGCCGCCGGCCCCGCGTCGCCGCCGGTGCACGGGCGCCCTCGACGACAGGAGAAGCGATGATCAACGTCTTCCAGCCGACCCTCGGCGCCGAGGAGCTCGACGCCGTGCGCGCCGTCTTCGACAGCAGCTGGCTGGGGCACGGGCCGCGTACCAGGGAGTTCGAGCAGGAGTTCGCCGCGCACGCCGGGCTGGTGCCCGAGCGGACCATCTTCATCAACTCGGCCACGGCCGGGCTCTTCCTCGCCGTGGAGCTGCTGGCGCTCGGGCCCGGTGACGAGGTGGTGCTGCCCTCGATCAGCTTCGTCGGCGCCGCCAACGCCATCGCCTCGGCCGGCGCCCGGCCGGTCTTCTGCGACGTCGACCCGCGCACGCTCAACCCCTCCGTCGCCGACGTGGAACGGGCCCTGACCCCCACCACGAAGGCGGTCATCCTGCTGCACTACGGCGGCGTTCCCGGCGAGGTGGCCGAGATCGCCGAGCTGTGCCGCCGGCGCGGGGTCGCCCTGGTGGAGGACGCGGCGTGCGCCGTCGCGTCGACCGTCGACGGGCGTCCCTGCGGCAGCTTCGGCGACATCGCCATGTGGAGCTTCGACGCGATGAAGATCCTGGTCACCGGCGACGGCGGGATGCTGCACGTACGCGACGCGGAACTGGCCCGGCGGGCCCACCGCCTGGCGTACCACGGCCTGGAGCACGCCAGCGGCTTCTCCGCCGCCGGCAAGGGGGTGCCGCACCGCTGGTGGGAGCTGGACGTGCGCGAGTTCGGCCGCCGGGTGGTCGGCAACGACCTCACCGCGGCGATCGGCCTGGTCCAGCTCCGCCGCCTGCCCGGGTTCGTCGCGCGCCGGCGGGAGATCGCCGCGGAGTACGACCGCCTGCTCGCCGACGTCGAGGGCGTCCGGCTCCCCCCGCCGTTGCCCGCCGGGCAGCGCAGCTCGCACTACTTCTACTGGGTGCAGCTCGACCCGGAGATCCGCGACCAGGTGGCCGCCGACCTGCTCGACATCGGCATCTACACCACGTTCCGCTACGCGCCGCTGCACAAGGTGCCCGCGTACGGCGCCGGTTGGCACCTGCCCGGCGCCGACGAGGCGGCACGGACCACCCTCCTCCTACCGCTCCACCAGGGACTGGACGATGCAGACGTACGAACGGTCGTCGACGGCCTGCGCAAGTCCGTCGAGCAGCGGCAGGGCGCACCCGTGACTGACCGGACGGCGCGCCCGGTGGCCGGCCCACCCGGGCGGCGGGGCGCCGGGGGTACGCGATGAAGGCCCTGGTGCTCTCCGGGGGCGCCGGCACCCGGCTGCGCCCGCTGAGCCACTCGATGCCCAAGCAGCTCGTCCCGGTGGCGAACAAGCCGGTCCTGGAGCACGTGCTGGAAAACGTCCGCGACGCCGGTGTGACCGAGATCGGCGTGATCGTGGGCGCCTGGGCCGACCAGATCAACGAGGTCCTCTCCGACGGCTCCCGCCTCGGGGTGCGGCTGACCTACCTGCGTCAGGACCGGCCCCGCGGGCTGGCCGACTGCGTCCGGCTGGCCCGGCCGTTCCTCGGCGACGACGACTTCGTCATGTACCTCGGCGACGTCATGCTGCCCGACGGCGTGGCCCGGTACGCCGACCAGTTCCGCCGCCACCGACCGGCGGCCCAGGTGCTCGTGCACAAGGTGGACGATCCGCGTGCCTTCGGCATCGTCGAGCTCGACCCCGACGGCACGGTACGCCGCCTGGTGGAGAAGCCCCGGCAGCCGCGCGGGGACCTCGCCCTGGTCGGCGTCTACTTCTTCACCCCGGCCATCCACGCCGGCGTCGACGCCATCACGCCCAGCGCGCGCGGCGAGCTGGAGATCACCGACGCGGTGCAGTGGCTGGTCACCAACGGCGCCGAGGTGCGCGCCAGCGAGTACGACGGGTACTGGCGCGACACCGGCCAGGTGGCGGACCTGCTGGCCTGCAACCGGCACCTGCTCGACGCCCAGCCGCGCGCGGTCGCCGGCAGCGTCGATCCGGCCAGCGAGCTGACCGGCGCCGTGGTCGTGGAGCCGGGCGCCCGCATCGTCGCCAGCCGCGTCGAGGGGCCGGTGGTCATCGGCGCGGGCGCCGTGGTCGAGGGCTGCCGGATCGGCCCGCACACCGCGATCGGGCCCGGCTGCCGGCTCGTCGACGCCGAGGTGGCCGACTCGATCGTGCTGGCGGACGCCTCGATCACCGCCGTCCGTGGGCTGCGCGGCTGCCTGATCGGCCGCTCCGCCACGGTCAGCCTCAACCCGGCGGCCGGGAGCCGGCTGGTGGTCGGCGACCACAGCCGGATCGAGTTCGCCGCATGACGCCCGTACGGCCGCCGACCGACGCCCGCTGCCGGGCACGATCCGAGAGGAAGATGGGATGAGCGACCCCAAGGCACTGCTGCTGGACAGCGTCCGCAAGTACCACCAGGAGGTCCAGGAGGAGCGGCCGTTCGTCCCGGGCGAGACCGAGATCTGGCCCTCGGGTGCGGTGCTGGGCGCCGAGGAGCGGGTGGCGCTGGTCGAGGCCGCGCTGGACCTGCGCATCGCGTCCGGGCAGAACGCCCGCCGGTTCGAGTCGGCCTTCGCCCGCAAGCTGCGGGTCCGCAAGGCGCACCTGTGCAACTCCGGCTCCTCGGCCAACCTGCTGGCGGTCTCGGCGCTCACCTCCGCCCAGCTCGGCGACCGGCGGCTGCGCCGGGGCGACGAGGTGATCACGGTGGCTGCCGGGTTCCCCACCACGGTCAACCCGATCCTCCAGAACGGGCTGGTGCCGGTCTTCGTCGACATCGAGCTGGGCACCTACAACGCCACCGTCGAGCGGGTGGCCGCCGCGATCGGCCCGAAGACCCGGGCCATCATCCTGGCCCACGCGGTGGGCAACCCGTTCGCGGTCGCCGAGATGGCGCAGCTCGCCAAGGAGCACGACCTGTTCCTCATCGAGGACAACTGCGACGCGGTCGGTTCCTTCTACGACGGGCGGCCCACCGGCAGCTTCGGCGACCTGGCCTCGGCGAGCTTCTACCCGGCCCACCACATGACGATGGGCGAGGGCGGCTGCGTGGTCACCAACAACCTGGCCCTGGCCCGGATCGTGGAGTCGCTGCGCGACTGGGGCCGGGACTGCTGGTGCGACCCGGGCAAGAGCAACACCTGCATGAAGCGGTTCGAGCACCAGCTGGGCACCCTCCCGGAGGGCTACGACCACAAGTACATCTACTCGCACGTCGGGTACAACCTGAAGACCACCGACCTGCAGGCCGCCCTGGGGTTGGCCCAGCTGGCCCGGGTCGACGAGTTCTGCGCCGCCCGGCGGCACAACTGGCGGCGCCTGCGCGAGGGCCTGGACGGGGTGCCGCACCTGCTGCTGCCCGAAGCCACGCCGCGCAGCGACCCGAGCTGGTACGGCTTCGTGATCACCGTGGAGCCGGGGGCGCCGTTCGACGTGCCTGAGCTGGTGGGCTTCCTGGAGGACCGCAAGATCGGCACGCGGCGGCTGTTCGCGGGCAACCTGACCCGCCACCCCGCGTACGCCGACCAGCAGTACCGGGTGGTCGGCGAGCTGACCAACAGCGACATCGTGACCAGCCAGACCTTCCACGTCGGGGTCTTCCCCGGGCTCACCGACGAGATGATCGACTACGTCGTCTCGTCCATCCGGGAGTTCGTCAAGACCTACGGCTGACCGGCGGGATCCCGGCCTGGGACCCGTCAGCTTCCCTGATTGGAGCACAGATGGGCGTTCTGTCCGACCGACGAGATCCTCGGGTGGCGGTCGTCGGGCTCGGCTACGTCGGGTCCTGCATCGCCGCGGTCCTGGCCGAACGGGGCCTGGACGTGGTGGGTGTGGACGTCGACCCGCACCTGGTCGACGAGCTGCGCGCCGGGCACTGCCGGTTCGAGGAGCCCGGCCTGCCGGAGCTGGTCCGCGCCGGCATCGAGGGCGGCCGGCTGCGGGTGTCCACCGACTACGCGGCGCTGGCGGAGACCGACGTCGTCCTCGTCACCGTTGGCACGCCGGTGCGCCGCGACGGCTCGCTCGCCGACGAGCAGCTCCGCGGCGCCTGCGTCGAGCTGGCCCGCCACCTGCGACCCGGCCAACTGGTCGTGATCAAGAGCACGGTCCCGCCGGGCACCACCCGGGACTTCGTCCTGCCGCTGCTGGAGCGCGGCGGGCTGAGCGGCGGGAAGGACTTCGGGATCGCCTTCACCCCGGAGCGGCTCGCCGAGGGCACCGCGCTGCGGGAGCTGCGGACGTTCCCGATCGTCGCCGGCGGCCTGGACGCCGACAGCACCCGGGCGGCCGGCGATTTCTGGCAGCGGGCGCTGGGGGTGGACGTGATCCCGGTGGACTCGCTGGAGGCGGCGGAGATCGTCAAGCTCGCCGACAACTGGTGGATCGACCTCAACATCGCGCTCGCCAACGAGCTGGCCAAGTTCAGCGCGCTGTTCGACGTCGACGTGCTGGACGTGATCGCCGCCGCCAACAGCATCCCGAAGGGCAAGAGCAACATCAACATCCTGCTGCCCAGCGTCGGGGTGGGCGGCTCCTGCCTGACCAAGGACCCCTGGATGGTCTGGCACTCGGCGCGGGAGCGGGGACTGGAGATCCTCACCGCGCCGGCCGGCCGACAGGTGAACGCGGGGATGCCGGGTTACACGGCGCGCCTGGTCATGGACGAGCTCGCCGCTCTCGGCAGGCCGGCGGAGACGGCGACGGTGACCGTGCTGGGGCTGGCGTTCAAGAACGACACCGGCGACCTGCGGGCCACCCCGACGCTGCCGGCCGTCGCGGCCCTGCGCGAGGCCGGCTGCGAGGTCCGCCTGCACGATCCCCTGGTCGACCCGGACGAGGCGGAGAAGCTCTTCGGGCTGCGGCCGGTCGCCGACCTCGACGAGGCGGTGCGGGGCGCGGACTGCCTGGCCGTCCTGGCCCACCACCGGCGGTTCACCGAGATCGACTACGCCGCGCTGCCGGTGGCCCGGCCGTGCCTGGTGCTCGACGGGCGCGCGTACTTCCCGAAGGACAGGATCGCCGGGCTGCGGGCCGCCGGGTACCACTACCGGGGGATCGGCCGGTGAGCGCGCGGGTGGTGGTGACCGGCGGGCACGGCTTCATCGGCGGTCACCTGGTGGACCGGCTGCTGGAGCGCGGCGACGACGTCACCGTCTTCGACGGCCCGGCGCCGCCGGTGGGACGCTCGCCGGCCGCGGCGCACGCCCGGCTGGTGGAGGGCGACGTGCGCGACCCGGAGGGGTTGGCCGAGGCCATCACCTCCGGCGTCGACGTCGTCTACCACCTGGCCGCCGTGGTGGGCGTCGACCAGTACCTGTCCCGCCCGCTGGACGTCGTCGACATCAACTTCACCGGTACCCGCAACGTGCTGGACCTGGCCTGCCGGGCCGGCGCCCGCGTGGTGCTGGCCAGCACCAGCGAGGTCTTCGGCAAGAACCCGGCGGTGCCGTGGGCGGAGGAGGACGACCGGGTGCTCGGCGCGACGTCCGCCGACCGCTGGACGTACTCGTCGAGCAAGGCCCTCACCGAGCACCTGACGTACGCCTTCGCCCGGCAGCACGGGCTGGCGGCCACCATCGTCCGCTACTTCAACGTCTACGGTCCCCGGCAGCGCCCGGCGTACCTGGTCAGCCGCTCCGTGCACCGGGCGTTGAACGGGCGCCCGGTGGTGGTCTACGACCAGGGGCGGCAGACCCGCTGCTTCACCTTCGTCGACGACGCCGTCGCCGGTACGCTCGCCGCCGCCACCAGCCCGGCGGCGCTCGGCGAGTCGTTCAACATCGGCAGCATGGTGGAGAACACCATCGGCGAGGTGGCGGAGCTGATCGGCACGCTCACCGGCACCGCCGCGGTGACCGACGTGGACACCAGCCGGGCGCTGGGCAGTGCCTACGAGGACCTGGCCCGGCGGATCCCGGACACCACGAAGGCGCGCACCGTGCTGGGCTGGAAGTGCGAGGTGCCGTTGCGTACCGGCCTGGAGCGGACGGTGCACTGGGCCCAGGAGAACCCGTGGTGGCTGGCCCTGCCCGACACCGGCGCGAACTGACGTCCCGACACCGAGGCGCCGCCCGACCCCCCGGCGGCGGGGGGCCCCGGGCGTGGAGCACCCCCGACCGCGGCGCCGCCCACGCGGGGGGCGGGTGCCCCCAAGCGCCCCGCGACCG
>NZ_JBEZEV010000143.1:0-9745 GCF_040649055.1 Micromonospora sp. NPDC049060 | reverse complement strand
GCTTGACAGCATCGACGCCCTAGCCCGTGAAGCCACTGGTCCCCTGGTTTCCGTTTGGCGCGGTGGCGAGAATCAGCTCGGCCAGAGCCCAGCGGCAGGCCGACGTATCCCTGGCCGATGACGACCAACTTCTCAACGCTCACCCGGGCTCCTGAGGCAGAGGGCGGAAAGTGCCTGCTCGGGAGCCTAGAGTGATTTCTGTGCCCGTACGTCCGGTTTGGGGTTATCGGTGCCAGTGGGACTGGCGTGGCGGAATGGCCGGGGCTCAGACCACCGGCGGATTGGCCGGCTCGACCGGGGTGGTCTGCGTCTCGGTCGGCTCCGGCGCCGGCGGCGTGGTCTGCGTCGGGGCGGGGTTGCTGGGCGTCGCCGTCGGCGGATCGTCGGTCTCGGTGGGATCCGGCGACTCCGGAGCCGCCGACCCGCTCGGCTGGGGCGAGACCGGCGGCGCGGTGGCCGACGGCGAGGGGCTGGCGGTGGAGCCGGTGGGTCGGAACGGCCGGCCGGGGTCGACGGGGGCGTCCTCCTGCTTCACCGGCGCCTCGGCGCCGCCGCTCGGCTCCGCGGCCGGGGTGGTCGCCTGCGGAACCTTGACCGCCGGCGCGTCGGCCTCGCTGGTCATGCCGAGCGCCGCGCCGAGCCCGGCCAGCGCCACCAGCACCGCCGCCGCCGCGCCGACCAGGGTGCCGCGTCGCCTCCGGCGGGCCACGCTCGCGGCGACCGGCACGTCGGTGCGGGTGCCCGGGTCGACGCCGCCCGCCGCCGCGGCGGCGGGCACCATGGCGGTCGGCGCGGAGGGGTCGGACACGGCGGCGCGGGCGGCCTCGGCCATCGCCGCCGCGCTGCTGAACCGGTCGGCCGGGTCCTTGGCCAGGGCGCGGGAGACCAGCGCGCGGACCGCCTCCGGCACGTCGTGCGGCAACTCCGGCGGCTCGTCGTCGAGGTGGCGCACGGCGACCTGCAGCGGGTTGTCGCCGGTGAACGGCGGGCTGCCGCTCAGGCAGCAGTAGGTCACCGCGCCGAGGGCGTAGATGTCGGTCGCGCCGGACACCGGCCGGCCGGCGGCCTGCTCCGGCGCCATGTAGAGCGCGGTGCCCGGCACGGCGTTCGTGCTGGTGATGCTGGTGATGTTTGTCGACCGGGCGACGCCGAAGTCGACAAGCACGACACTGCCGTCCTCCTGCACCAGCAGGTTGCTCGGCTTGACGTCGCGGTGCACGATCCCGCCGAGGTGCGCGGCGTGCAGCGCCTGCGCGACCTGCGCGACGATCGCCATCGTCTCGGCCACGTCGAGACGCCCGACGGCCTCGATCCGCTTGGACAGCGGCTGGCCGGTCACGAACTCCATGACCAGGTAGTCGGCCCGCCCGCCGTCGGGCAGGTCGTCCTCGCCGCTGTCGAAGACCTGGACGATGCCCGGGTGGCGCAGGGCGGCCATGATCCGGGCCTCGGCACGGAAGCGGGCGATGAAGTCGGGGTCGGAGACCAGCGCCGGCAGCAGGACCTTGACCGCGACCTGCCGGCCGAGGACGAGGTCCTTGCCCCGCCAGACGTCGCCCATGCCGCCCGTGGCGACACGCTCGTCCAGGCGGTAGCGACCGCTGAGTACGACCTCCGATGACAACACAGCATTACCGTACCCAGGCCGGCGGGGATCGGCGCGCCGCGTGCCGTCGGGCCGGCCCGCGCCGCCCGCGTGGTGGGGGCGGCGGGACCGGGCCCGCCTCGGATAGGCTGTGAGCGTCCGTGGACCGTGTGTGACGACATTCCCCTCATGTCCGTCGTGGGCTGGTCGAATGCGCCGCCGCCCGCGCCCGCAGATGGCGTGCAGCGTCCCGGGCCGCTGTGCCGTTACGGCGACGGCCCGGCCGAACGGCTAGATAATTCTCACTCTTCTGCCCACCGGGGCGGGCTTGCCCGATCGACCCGGCGCTCCTAGCGTTAGCCCGACTCGGGCCCGCCCCACGGCGTCGCCGCGGCACCTGCGCCATCGGCCGTGCCGCCACGGCAGGAGTCCAGAGAATCGGTCCGGGCGACGCGGTCCCGGGCGTGATCAGGTCAGCGGGGGGCTGAGGGTGCGGGATCAGGTCCGTTTGCCGGACCGTGCTTGCCTCGCGCACGCCCATGTGGGCGTGCGCCGCTTGCGCGTGTCCACGGGACGGAAGCGGCGACCACATGGCCGGTGAGCTGAACGAGGCCGTCGTGGCGGCGCAGGCCGGCGACGAGGACGCCTTCCGCTTCCTCTACCGCAGCCTCCAGCCCGGCCTGCTCCGGTACCTGACCGCCCTGGTCGGCGCGGACGCCGAGGACGTCGCCTCGGAGACCTGGTTGCAGGTCTCCCGCGACCTGCCCAGCTTCACCGGCGGCGAGTTCCGGGCCTGGACGGTCACCATCGCCCGCAACCGGGCCATGGACCACCTGCGCCGGCAGCGCCGCCGTCCCGCGCTGCCCGTGCCGGTGCAGGCGCTCGCCGAACTGGCCGGCGACGCCGACACGGCCGAACGGGCCGGCGAGACGATCGGCACCGAGGCGGCGCTCGCGCTGATCGCCACCCTGCCGCCCCGCGAGGCCGAGGCCGTCCTGCTGCGCGCCGTCGTCGGGCTGGACGCCGAGACCGCCGGGCGGGTACTCGGCCGCCGGGCCGGTGCCGTGCGCACCGCCGCCCACCGGGGGCTGCGCCGGCTCGCCGTCCTGATGGAACAACGCTACGACCCGAGCCGGTCGCCGGCCGCCCCCGAGGCCGCCGCGGCGCCCCGACCGCGCACCGGCCGGCGGCAGGCGTCGCACGCCGAACCGGCGGACGGTTGACGTGAGGGGATCCAGGATGTTCTTTCGCCGGACCGAGCGGCCCGCCGACCGCGGCGCGTCCGACCGGCTGCTCGACGCCGCCCGCGCGGATGCCTCCCGTACGCCGGACGCCGAGCCGCTCGCCCGGCTGCTCTCCGCCGCCGCCGCCCCCGCCCGCCCCGGCGAACTGGCCGGGGAGGAGGACGCCCTGGCGGCCTTCCGGGCGGCGCGTGCGGCCGGCCCCGCCGCCGGAGCCGTGCCGTCGCCACGCCGGCGCCGGTTCACCGCCGGCGCCATGGCCTGGGGCGCGGGGATCGCGGTCACCGCGACCGCGGGCGCCGCCTTCGCCGCCGTCACGCTGGACCGGGCCGAGGACCCGGCCCCGCCGCCCCGCCCCGTCACCCCGACCCCGGCGCCGGCCACCACCGGTCCGCACCGGGACGGATCGACCGGCGACCCCGCTGGCCGCCCCACCGGGACCCCGCCCCGCCCCTCCGCCGCCCCGACCTCGGGCGCACCCGCCCCCGGCAGCACCGCCAGCGACGTGCCGGGAGCGCAGGGGAACGCCGAACAACTGCGCGGACTCTGCCGGGCGTACCTGGCCAAGAAGCCGGCGCAGCGGGAGAAGGCCCTGGACACCCCCTCGTTCGCGCGCCTGGTGACCACGGCGGGCGGCCGGGAGCGGGTTGAAGGCTTCTGCGGGCAACTGCTGCCCGACGTGGCGGCGAAGGAGTCGCCCGACAAGCCGCCGAAGAAGGGGCCGAGCCCGACCCCGACTGCGACCCCGACCGACTGACGCCCCTCGCGGTCGGTCCCGGCCGCTGATTTCTCCCGCCCGTCGCGACGGGCCGGGAGAGGCCGTTTGCGCTGCACGTTCCGGCCGGCCGCGCGGAATTCGTCTGCTAGACAGGAGTGCGTGGGGCCACCGACGCCCGCGCCGATGACGGTGGGTGGCGTTACGGTGACACCGAACGGAAGTCGGCCGGGAAGGGGGCCCATGCCGTGGTGACGTCGCCGGAGCTCGACCGGACCACCGTCCTGCGGGAGTCCGCCGCCGCCGAGGGTCACCTCGCGCGCATCTGCTTCAAGACCGGTCCACCGACCCACACCGGCGTCGAACTCGAATGGACCGTGCACGACGCCGCCGACCCCGCCCGCCCGGTCGACGGCGAGCGGCTCCGGGCGGCACTGGGGCGGCACAGCCCCCGCACCCTCGACCGCGCGAGCCCCGCCGAACCGCTCCCGCACGGTGGCACCGTGACCGTGGAGCCCGGCGGGCAGTTGGAGATCTCCACCGCGCCACGCTCCTCGCTCGCCACCCTCATCCACGCCACCGACGGCGACATCGCCGTGCTGAACGGCCTGCTCGACGCCGCCGGGCTGGTCCTCGGGCGCACCGGCATAGACCCGCACCGGCCACCCCGCCCGGTGGTCGAGGGCCCCCGCTACCGCGCCATGCGCCACGTCTTCGACCGGCGCGGCCCGGCCGGCCGGACGATGATGTACAGCACGGCCGGTCTCCAGGTCTGCCTCGACGCTGGGGAGCCGGACCACCTGCCGGAGCGCTGGGCGGCGGTGCACGCGCTCGGGCCGCCCCTGCTGGCCGCGTTCGCCACGGCCGACCGGCACGCCGGGCGCAGCACCGGCTGGGCGTCCGCCCGGATGGCCGCCTGGTACGGCATCGACCCGGCCCGCACCCGTCCCGTGTGGACGCCGGAGACCGACACCGACCCGGTCACGGCCTGGACCAGCTACGTCCTCGCCGCGCCACTGCTCTGCGTGCGCGGCGACGGCCCGGACTGGACGCCGCCGCCGGGGATCACGTTCGCCGACTGGATCGACGGGGCGCTGCCCCGGCCGCCCACCACGGACGACCTCGACTACCACGTGAGCACCCTCTTCCCGCCGGTGCGACCCCGGGGCTACCTGGAGCTGCGCTACCTCGACACGCAGCCCGGCCGGGGCTGGCTGCTCCCGCTCGCGGTGCTGGTCGTTCTGCTCGCCGACCCGGGCACGGTCCGCGCGGCCCGCGCCGTCGCCGGGCCGGTGGCGCACCGCTGGCACGCCGCCGCCCGCCACGGCCTGCGTGACCCGGCGCTGGCCGCCGCGGCGGCGGACCTGTTCGACCTGGCCCTCGCGGCCCTGCCCCGGCTCGACCTGCCGGCGGCCCTGCACGACGACATCGACCGAGGCGTACGGCGGCGACGCGACGCCGCGGGGAGGAGTCACCGGTGACCGGAACGACCACGCGCCCGGCGGGCCCGGAGCAGTTGCGCAGCCGGATCGCGGCGGAACTCGAACGCACCCGCGCCCGCACCGCCCTGCTGACCGAGGCGGTCGACGAGGCCGACCTGACGCGGCAGCACTCGCCGCTGATGTCCCCGCTGGTCTGGGACCTCGCCCACGTGGGCAACCAGGAGGAACTCTGGCTGGTCCGGGACGTGGGCGGGCGGGAGCCCGTCCGGCAGGACATCGACGACCTGTACGACGCGTTCAAGCAGCCCCGCCGGGACCGCCCGACGCTGCCGCTGCTGCCCCCGCAGGAGGCCCGCGCCTACCTGCTCACGGTCCGGGACAAGGTGCTCGACCTGCTGGACCGGGTCGCGTTCACCGAGCGGCCGCTGGTCGCCGACGGCTTCGCCTTCGGCATGATCGTGCAGCACGAGCAGCAGCACGACGAGACGATGCTCGCCACCCACCAGTTGCGCGTCGGCCCGGCGGTGCTGCACGCCCCGCCGCCGCCGGAACCGACGGCCGGGGTCGACGGCGAGGTGCTGGTGGCGGCCGGCGAGTTCACCATGGGCACCGACACCGACCCGTGGGCGCTGGACAACGAGCGACCCGCCCACCGGGTCCACCTGCCGGCCTACGCCATCGACGCCGCGCCGGTGACCAACGGGCGCTACCGCGAGTTCATCGCCGACGGCGGCTACGACGACCCGCGCTGGTGGAGCCCGGCCGGCTGGCGGCACCGCCGGGAGGCGGAGCTGGTCGCGCCGATGCACTGGCGACGCGACGGCGACGGCTGGGCCTACCGGCGGTTCGGGCGGTGGGCGCCGGTCCGCGACGACGAGCCCGTGGTGCACGTCTGCTACCACGAGGCGCGGGCCTACGCGGCCTGGGCCGGCAAGCGGCTGCCGACCGAGGCGGAGTGGGAGAAGGCGGCCCGCTGGGACCCCGCCTCCGGCCGCTCCCGCCGCTACCCGTGGGGCGACGACGACCCCACCGCCGAGCACGCCAACCTGGGCCAGCGGCACCTGTGGCCCGCGCCGGTGGGCGCCTACCCGGCCGGCGCCTCGCCGCTGGGCGTGCACCAGCTCATCGGCGACGTGTGGGAGTGGACCTCCACGCCGTTCCGGGGGCACCCGGGCTTCACCGCGTTCCCCTACCGCGAATACTCGGAGGTCTTCTTCGGCGACGACCACCGGGTGCTGCGCGGCGGGTCGTTCGGCACGGACCGGGCCGCCTGCCGGGGCACCTTCCGCAACTGGGACTTCCCGATCCGGCGGCAGATCTTCAGCGGTTTCCGCTGCGCGCGGGACGCCCGGCCGGAGGAGTCGCAGCCGTGAGGACGGGGCGGCCGGACGGTTGGGCCGGAGCAGGCACCCTGTTCCGGGGCCGGCCCCCGGGGCGGGGCGACATCGGCGGCCGGCGCCCGGGCCGCCCCGCCGGGCGGGACGGTGTCGCCTGATGTGTCGCCACCTGGCCTACCTGGGGCCGCCGGTCACCCTGCGGGAGCTGCTGTTCGACCCGCCGTACTCGCTCGTGCGGCAGTCCTGGGCGCCCCGCGACATGCGCGGCGGCGGGACGATCAACGCCGACGGCTTCGGCGTCGGCTGGTACCCGGGCGACGGTGAGCCGGTGCGCTACCGGCGGTCGCAGCCGATCTGGAGCGACCCGACAATCGCCCAGCTCGCGCAGGTCACCTCGGCCGGCGCGGTGCTGGCCGCCGTCCGCTCCGCCACGGTGGGCATGGCGGTCCTCGACGGGGCCGCCGCCCCGTTCGCCGAGGGGCGGTGGCTGTTCAGCCACAACGGGGTCGTGCGGGGCTGGCCCGACTCGATGGTCCCGCTCGCCGCCACCCTGCCCGTACGCGACCTGCTCACCCTCGACGCGGCCACCGACTCGGCGCTGGTGTGGGCGCTGGTGCGGCACCGGCTGCGGGCCGGGGTGAAGCCGGCGCGCGCGGTCGCCGAGACCGTGACGGCGGTGGCCGGGGCCGCGCCCGGGTCCCGGCTCAACCTGCTGCTCACCGACGGGCGCACCGTGGTGGCCAGCGTGGCCGGGCACGCGCTGTCGATCCGCGCGACGCCGGCCTCGGTGCTGCTGGCGTCCGAACCGCACGACGACGACCCCGGCTGGCAGGCGGTGCCGGAGGGGCAACTGGTGGAGGCCACGGCGACGGGGGTACGCGTCCGCGCCCTCGCCGAGGTCTGACCGCCGGCCGACAGGACGTTCCACCCGACGACGAAGGGGATGACATGAGCGCGGAGCCGCTGGAGATCCACCTGGAGGAGCAGGACCTGGGCCGCAGCCTGCGGGAGGACGTCCGCACCGGCCTGACGGCCGAGGAGAAGTGGCTGCCCCCCAAGTGGTTCTACGACGCCCGCGGCAGCGAGCTGTTCGAGGAGATCACCCGCCTGCCGGAGTACTACCCGACCCGCGCCGAGCGCACGGTGCTGGCCGAACGGGCTGCCACGATCGCCGAGCTGACCGGGGCGAAGACGCTGATCGAGCTCGGTTCGGGCTCGTCGGAGAAGACCCGGCTGCTGCTGGACGCGTTCACCCGTCGGGGCGGGCTCGGCACGTTCGTGCCGCTGGACGTGTCGGTCAGCGCGCTGCGGCAGTCCACCGCCGAGATCGCCGCCGACTACCCCGGGCTGCGGGTGCGCGGCATCGTGGGGGACTTCACCCGCCACCTGGACCGCCTGCCGACCGGTGGCCGCCGGCTGGTGCTCTTCCTGGGCGGCACGATCGGCAACCTCCTGCCGGTCGAGCGGGCGCGGTTCCTCGCCGCGATGCGGGCCGCGCTGGAGCCGGGGGACTGGCTGCTGATCGGCACCGACCTGGTCAAGGACCCGGCGGTGGTCGTGCCGGCATACGACGACGCGGCCGGGGTCACCGCCGAGTTCAACCGCAACGTGCTGCGGGTGGTCAACCGGGAGCTGGGCGCCGACTTCGATCCCGCGGGGTTCGCCCACGTCGCGCTCTGGGACGCCGAGCGGGAGTGGATCGAGATGCGGCTGCGGGCGCGGCGGCCGATGCGCGTACGGGTGCTGGACCTGACGGTCACCTTCGCCGAGGGCGAGGAGCTGCGCACGGAGGTGTCGGCGAAGTTCCGGCCCGAGGGGATCGCGGCCGAGCTGGGCTCGGCCCGCTTCGTGGCCCAGGACTTCTGGACCGATCCGGCCGGCCTCTTCGGCGTCACCCTGGCCCGTGCCGAGTGACGGGTGCGGCCGCGCCAGGTGACCGGCGGGTGAGCATCTTCACCCGCCGGAGCCGGCCCGATCGGTGATCGGTTAGGCTGGGCGACGCGAAGGGGAGTAGCCCCCAATGTCGTGGTCGACACACTGGTGCGTTCCGCATCCGGCCACGCGGCCTCGTCATCCGAGGCGGGCGAGACCTTCGACCCAGGCTGTTGCAGCCGGGTCGAGGGCGCCCCCGTACCTCCTCCCGGCATGATCCGGAAGGATGTCATGGAAGGTTTCCTCGTCGCGCTGGTCGTCAGCTTCGGCGTCATCTTCGTCGCCGAGCTGGGGGACAAGTCCCAGCTGATGGCCCTGACCTTCGCCACCCGCTTCAAGACCGTGCCGGTCCTGATCGGGATCACCGTCGCCACCGCCGTGGTGCACCTGGCCTCGGTGGCGATCGGCTACGGGCTCGGCGCCGCGCTGCCGACGGAGTGGATCTCGCTCGTCGCGGGCCTGGCGTTCCTCGGTTTCGGCGCGTGGACCCTGCGCGGTGACTCGCTCACCGAGGAGGAGAAGCGCAAGGCCGAGAAGAGCAGCAAGTCCGCCATCGTCGCGGTGTCGGTCGCGTTCTTCCTGGCCGAGCTGGGCGACAAGACCATGCTCGCCACCATCACCCTCGCCACCCAGTACGGCTGGTTCGGCACCTGGCTCGGCTCGACGATCGGCATGGTGGCGGCGGACGCGCTCGCCATCCTCGTCGGGCGGATGCTCGGCAAGCGGCTGCCCGAGAAGACCATCAAGTACGGCGCCGCGGTGCTCTTCGCGATCTGCGGGCTCTGGCTGATCCTGGAGGCCGTCACGCAGCTCACCTGACGCCCGGCCACCGCCCCGGCCGGCACGCGGCCCACCCGACGCCGACTACCGCCCCGCTGGCCGGGTATCGCCAGCGGATGGGCGTCGAGGAGATCCTGCGCCACGGCTACCAGGGCCTGGTCACGGCGGTGGAGGTCGCCGGGGCGGTGGTCATCTTCGTCGGGGCGGCGTGGGCGGCGCTGCGGTTCGTGGTCGAGGGACTGCGGCACCGCAGCGCCGCCGTGTTCACCCCGATCCGACTCTCCCTGGGGCGGTTCCTCACCCTCGGGCTGGAGTTCCAGCTCGCGGCGGACATCCTGCGTACGGCGGTCTCGCCGACCTTCACCCAGATCGGCCAGCTGGCGGCCATCGCCGCGATCCGGACCGCGCTGAACTACTTCCTGGGCCGGGAGATCCGCCAGGAGCAGCAGCAGGTCCGGGAGTCGGAGCGCGTCCGGTGATCCGTGCCCTGGTCACCGTCACCACCGCCCTCGCCACCCTGGCCGGGCTGGCGGTGCTGCTCGGCACGGGTTCCTGGCGGTGCGCGATGCGGGTGCTGCTGGACCTGCTGACCGCCGCCGGGCTGCTGCGGCTGGCCGGCGGCCAGGGCTGGACGGCCCTGGCCGCGGCGGCGGCGATCGTCCTGCTGCGCCGGCTGCTCTGGGCCGCGCTCACGGCCAGCGGGCCGGCCGGAC
>NZ_JBEZEV010000142.1:0-9819 GCF_040649055.1 Micromonospora sp. NPDC049060 | reverse complement strand
CTCCGCCTCGGCCGAACCCGCCTCGGCGAACAGCACCTCCCGCAACGGACGCGGCAGCAGCGGATCGAGGTGTCCACACACCTCGTCCAGCGCGGTCGCGAACACCGGGAACAGGGCGGACAGCTCCCGGCCCATCCCGGCGCGCTGCGCGCCCTGACCGGAGAAGAGCAGGGCGAGCTGGCCGCGCTGGCCGGTGGCGCCGGAGACGACCGTACCGGTGGGCTCGCCGTCGGCGAGGGCGGTCAACGCCGCGACCAGGTCGTCCCGGTCGGCGGCGGTGACGACCGCCCGGTGCTCCAGCGCGGGCCGGGTGGTGACGGAGGACCAGGCCACGTCCAGCGGACGCGGGGCCTCCTCGGCGGTCAGCCAGCGCGCCCACCGGCCCGCCTGCGCCGACAGCGTGCCGGCGTCGCGGGCCGACAGCAGCACCGGCACGACCGGCGGCACGTCCCGGGCGACGATCTCACCCTCGATCGTCTCGGCGGGAGGCTGCTCGATGATCACGTGCGCGTTCGTGCCGGAGATCCCGAACGACGACACCGCCGCCCGACGCGGCCGATCCACCTGCGGCCACGGCGTGGGCTCGGTCGCGAGAGCCACCGCCCCGGCCGTCCAGTCCACGTGCGGCGACGCCTCGTCCACGTGCAGCGTCGCCGGCACCAGACCGTGCCGCATCGCCATGACCATCTTGATCACACCAGCCACACCGGCAGCCGCCTGCGTGTGCCCGATGTTCGACTTCACCGACCCCAACAACAACGGCCGGTCCCCCGGACGCTCCTGCCCGTACGTCGCCAGCAGAGCCTGCGCCTCGATCGGGTCACCCAGCGTCGTGCCCGTGCCGTGCGCCTCCACCGCGTCCACGTCAGCGGTGGTCAGGCGCGCGTTCGCGAGGGCCTGCCGGATCACCCGCTGCTGCGACGGACCGTTCGGGGCGGTCAGGCCGTTGGACGCGCCGTCCTGGTTCACGGCCGTGCCGCGTACCACCGCCAGCACGCGGTGCCCGTTGCGCCGCGCGTCCGACAGCCGCTCCACGAGCAGCACGCCGACGCCCTCGGACCAGCCCGTGCCGTCGGCCGACGCGGCGAACGACTTGCAGCGACCGTCCTGCGACAACCCGCGCTGCCGGGAGAACTCGATGAACGTCCCCGGCGTGGCCATCACCGTCACGCCACCGGCCAGCGCCAGATCACACTCACCGGAACGCAACGCCTGCGCGGCGAGATGCAACGCGACGAGGCTGGAAGAACAGGCGGTGTCGACGGTGACGGCCGGGCCCTCCAGGCCGAACGTGTACGCCACCCGACCGGACAGCACACTGCCCGACGTGCCCGTGCCGACGAAGCCCTCGGCGTCCGGCGGCAGGTCCATCAGGCGGGAGGCGTAGTCGTGGTACATGACGCCGGCGAAGACACCCGTCCGGCTGCCCCGCAACCGCTGCGGGTCCAGCCCCGCCGACTCGAACGACTCCCACGACGCCTCCAGCAGCAACCGCTGCTGCGGGTCCATCGCCAGGGCCTCGCGCGGCGAGATGCCGAAGAAGCCCGGGTCGAAGTCGGCGGCCCCGTAGAGGAAGCCACCGTGGCGCGTGTACGACGTGCCGCTGTGCTCCGGGTCTGGGTCGAACAGGCTCTCCAGGTCCCAGCCGCGGTCGGTGGGGAACTCCGAGATCCCGTCGCCGCCGCCGGCCAGCAACGCCCACAGCTGGTCCGGGCTCTCGACGCCACCGGGGTAGCGGCAGGCCATGCCCACGATCGCGATCGGCTCGTCGGTGCTGGCGCTGAGCACCGCCGTCTGGCGGGCGGTGATCTGCCCGGAGACCTGCTCGTGCAGGTGGTCGACGAGCACGGCCGGGGTCGGGTAGTCGAAGACCAGCGTCGAGGCCAGCCGCAGCCCGGTGGCCGCGTTCAACCGGTTACGCAGGTCCACGGCGGTCAGCGAGTCGAAGCCCAACTCCCGGAACGCCCGGTCCGCCGGCACCGAGTCCGCACCGCCGTGCCCGAGCACCTGCGCTACCAGGCCCCGCACCAGCACGTCGACCTGGGCGCGCGCCTCGTCGGGTGCCAGGCCCGCGAGCTGGTTGGCCCAGTCGCCGCCCCGCGCGGCCCGTCGCCGGGCCGCCGTCGACCCGATCAGGGTACGCAGCACGGCCGGCACCGGGCCGGCGCCGAGCGCTGCGCGCATCGCCGGTACGTCGATCACGGCCGGCACCAACGCCGGCCGCTCCGCCACCAGGGCGGCGTCGAACAGCTCCAGCCCGGTCTCGGCGCTCATCGGCGTCAGGCCAGCCCGCGCGGAACGCGCCCGGTCCGCCTCGTCGATCGACGCGGCCATGCCGGCGGTGTCCCACATGCCCCACGCCAGGCTGACGGCCGGCAGACCCGCCTGCCGCCGGTACACCGCAAGTCCGTCGAGGAAGGCGTTGCCCGCCGCGTACGCCGACTGACCGGGCGAGCCGAGCACACCCGCCACCGACGAGAACACCACGAACAGATCCAGGTCCAGACCCGCCGTCGCCTCGTGCAGGAACCAACCCGCCGACACCTTCGGCGCCAGCACCCCGGCCAGACGCTCCTCGGTGACCCGCTCGATCACCCCGTCGTCCAACACACCGGCGGTGTGCACCACACCCGCCAGCCGGCCCTCGGCGGCAACCTCGGCCACCAGCGCGCCGACCTGGTCCCGGTCGGTCACGTCACAGGCGGCGATCCGCACCGACGCGCCCAGCGCCGTCAGCCGCTCCGACAGCTCGCCCGCGCCCGCAGCCTCCGGGCCACGCCGCGACACCAGTACCAGCGAGCGCACGCCGTGCACCGACACCAGGTGCTCCGCCACCAGCGCACCCAGCGCACCCGTACCACCGGTCACCAGCACCACGCCGTCACCCACGACCGGCGCCTCCACCGATGCCGGGGCGACCGCGCGCACCAGACGCGGCACGAACACCCCACCCGCGCGCACCGCGACCTGACCACCGAACGCCACCGGCTCGTCAGCCACCGTGGCCAGCACACCCAACAGCCCGGCGTCCACGTCACCGTCGACGTCGGCGAGGACGATGCGACCCGGGTGCTCCGACTGCGCCGAACGCAGCAGACCCCACACCGCCGCACCGCCCAGGTCCGTCACCCGGTCGTCCGCCGCAACCGACACCGCACCCCGGGTCACCACCACCAGCCGCGACTCCGCGAGCGCGTCGGCCGCCAGCCAGGACCGGACGGTCGCCAGCACGGCCGTGGTCGCCGCGCGTACCGCGTCGGGGACGGCGCTCTCCGGCGCGTCGAGCGGCAGCAGCAGCGCCTTCGGTGCGGCCGTCCGGCCGGCGTCGACCGCCGCGACGAGCGCCTCGACGTCGCCGTACGCCGGCAGGTCGGCGGTTGCCGGCGAGCCGACCAGCGCCCACCCGGAGAGGTCCCCGGCGGCGGCGATCTCCTCGGCCTGCCAGGTGAGTTCGAACATCGAGCGGGCCGCCGCGCCCGCCGCGGTCACGCCGGTCAGCTCGCGCAGGGCGAGGGAGTCGACCGAGACCACGGCCGCGCCCGACTCGTCGCACGCGACCAGCCGCACCGCCGAGCCCGTACGCGACAGCCGCACCCGCAGCACCCGCGCACCCGAGGCGTGCACCTGCACACCCTCGAACGCGAACGGCACCCGAGCACCGCCCGAACCCTCGGTGCCGGGCAGCAGCCCGATCGGGTGCAGGGCGGCGTCCAGCAGGGCCGGATGCACGCCGAAGCGCGCCGCCTCCGTCGCCGCCTCGTCCGGCAGCGCCACCTCGGCGTACACGTCGTCGCCGGTGGTCCACACCCGGCGCAGCCCCTGGAACACCGGCCCGTACGTCAGGCCGTGCTCCGCAAGCGTCGGGTACCAGCCCGCCACGTCCAGCTCGGACGCGCCGGTCGGGGGCCACTCCCCCACGCTCGGCTCGTCGGCCGTCGCCGGCTCCAGCACGCCCTCCGCGTGGTGGACCCAGTCGGCCTCCGGGTCGCCTTCGGCCTGCGAGTGCACCGCCACGACGCGGGTGCCAACCTCGTCGGCCGCGCCGACGCGCACCTGCACCCGCACCGCGCCGGCCTCCGGCAGCACCAGCGGCGCGGCCACGGTCAGCTCCCGCACCCGGGACGCGCCCACCTCGTCGCCGGCCCGGACGGCCAGCTCCACCAGGGCGGTGCCGGGCACGATGACCGCGCCGGAGACGACGTGGTCGGCGAGCCACGCGTGGGTGGCGAGGGACAGCCGGCCGGTCAGCACCACCATGTCCGCGCCGGCGACGGTGACCGCCGCGCCGAGCAGCGGGTGCCCGGCCACGCCGAGGCCCGCGCCGGACACGTCGGCGGTACGCGCCTGGCCCGCGCCGAGCCAGTACCGCTGGTGCTGGAAGGCGTACGTCGGCAGGTCGACCCGGGCGGCGCCGGCGTCGGTGAACCACTGCGTCCAGGTCACCGGGACGCCGTGGACGTGCAGGTCGGCGAGGGCGTGCAGCAGTGCCTGCGGGGCGGGCCGGTCCCGGCGCTGGACGGCCACCGCGAGCGCGTCCTCGGCGAGCAGGTCGGCGTTCATCGCGGTCAGGACGCTCTGCGGGCCGATCTCCAGGAAGGTGTCCACCCCGGCGGCCCGCAGGGCGGTGACCCCGTCGGCGTAGCGGACGGCCTCCCGCACGTGCCGCACCCAGTACTCGGCGCGGGTGATCTCCTGCGGGTCGGCGAGCGCGCCGGTCAGGTTCGACACGACCGGCAGCAGCGGCGCCCGGAACGTCAGCCCCGCCAGGACGGCGCGGAACTCGTCGAGCATCGGCGCCATCAGCGGGCTGTGGAACGCGTGGCTGACGGTGAGCCGGCGGGTACGCACGCCCCGGTCCCGCCAGGACTGCTCCACCTCGTCCAGGGCCTCGACGGCACCGGAGACGACCACGGCGGTGGGCCCGTTGACGGCCGCGATGCCGAGGCGGTCGGTCAGCCCGGCGATCGACTCCGCCACGGCCGCCTCGTCGGCAGCCACGGCCAGCATGCCGCCGCCCGTGGGCAGCGCCTGCATCAACCGGCCCCGCGCGGCCACGAGGGCGCACGCGTCGGCCAGGGACAGCACCCCGGCCACGTACGCGGCCGTCACCTCGCCGATCGAGTGACCGGCCAGCACGTCGGGCACGATCCCGAACGACTCCACGAGGCGGAACAGCGCCACCTCGACCGCGAACAGACCGGCCTGGGTGAAGACGGTCTGGTCCAGCAGTTCCGCCTCGGGGCTGCCCGCCTCGGCGAACAGCACCTCCCGCAGCGGGCGCGGCAGCAGCGGGTCGAGCTGCGCGCACACCTCGTCCAGGGCGGCCGCGAACACCGGGAACAGGGCGGACAGCTCCCGGCCCATCCCGGCGCGTTGCGCGCCCTGGCCGGAGAAGAGCACAGCAAGCTGCGTACGCGTCGCGCCCGTACCGGCGACCACGGTGGCGGCCGACTCGCCGGCGGCGAGGGCACGCAGCCCGGCCAGCAGTTCGTCCCGGTCCGTCGCGGTGACCACCGCGCGGTGCTCCATGACGGCCCGGCTGACCGTCGACGACCAGCCGACGTCGACGGGGCGCAGTTCCTCGTCGCCGGCGATCCAGCGGGCCCAGCGCTCCGCCTGGGCCGCGACGGCGGCCTCGGAGCGGGCCGACAGCAGCACGGGGGCCGGCAGCGACCCGGCGGCGGGCGTCGGCACTCCCTCGCCCCGGGTGGGCTCCGCCTCGGCGGGGGGCTGCTCGATGATGACGTGCGCGTTGGTGCCGCTGACTCCGAACGACGAGACCGCCGCGCGGCGCGGCCGGCCCGCCACGGGCCAGTCGCGTGCCTCGGTGAGCAGGGAGACCGCCCCGGCGCTCCATTCGATGTGCGGGGACGGCTCGTCGACGTGCAGCGTGGACGGCAGCAGCCCGTGGCGCATCGCCATGATCATCTTGATGATGCCGGCCACCCCTGCGGCGGCCTGCGTGTGGCCGATGTTCGACTTGATCGAGCCCAGCCACAGCGGCCGGTCCTCCGGCCGGTCCTGCCCGTACGTGGCCAGCAGGGCCTGCGCCTCGATCGGGTCACCGAGGGTCGTGCCGGTGCCGTGCGCCTCGACGGCGTCCACGTCGGCGGTGGTGAGCCGCGCGTTCGCGAGCGCCTGCCGGATCACCCGCTGCTGCGAGGGGCCGTTCGGGGCGGTCAGGCCGTTGGACGCGCCGTCCTGGTTGATCGCCGATCCGCGTACCACCGCCAGGACCCGCCGGCCCTCGCGCCGGGCGTCGGAGAGGCGCTGCACCAGCAGCACGCCGACGCCCTCGGACCAGCCGGTGCCGTCGGCCGACGCGGCGAACGACTTGCAGCGGCCGTCGGCCGACAGACCACGCTGCCGGGAGAACTCGATGAACGTGCCGGGCGTCGCCATCACCGTCACGCCACCGGCCAGCGCCAGATCGCACTCGCCGCTGCGCAACGCCTGCACCGCGAGGTGCAGCGCCACCAGCGACGACGAGCACGCCGTGTCGACGGTGACCGCCGGCCCCTCCAGGCCGAACGTGTACGCCACCCGACCGGACAGCACGCTGCCGGAGGTGCCGGTGCCGAGGTAACCGCCCACGCCCTCGGGCAGGTCCTGCACGCCGGAGGCGTAGTCGTGGTACATCAGGCCGGCGAACACGCCGGTCCGGCTGCCGCGCAACCGCTGCGGGTCGAGACCGGCCGACTCGAACGTCTCCCACGAGGTCTCCAGCAGCAGCCGCTGCTGCGGGTCCATCGCGATCGCCTCACGGGGCGAGATGCCGAAGAAGTCCGGGTCGAACTCGGCGGCCCCGTACAGGAAGCCACCGTGCCGGGTGTACGACGTGCCGGGGTTGTCCGGGTCGGGGTGGAAGAGCCGGTCGAGTTCCCAGCCCCGGTCGGTGGGGAACTCGCCGATGCCGTCGGCCCCGGCGGCGACCAGGTCCCACAACTGCTGCGGGTTCGTCACGCCGCCCGGGTAGCGGCAGGCCATGCCCACGATCGCGATCGGCTCGTCGACGGTGGTCGCCCGCACGGCCTGCTGCTGGTCGGCGACCTGGCCGGACAGCTGCTCGTACAGGTGCTCCGACAGGGCGCCGGGGGTCGGGTAGTCGAAGACGAGCGTCGACGTGAGCCGCAGCCCGGTCGCGCCGTTGATCCGGTTGCGCAGCTCGACGGCGGTCAGCGAGTCGAAGCCCAGTTCCCGGAACGCCCGGTCCGCCGGCACCGCCTCGGCGCCGCCGTGACCGAGGACCTGCGCGATCATCCCCCGGACCAGCAGGGCCACCTGCGTGCGCGCCTCCTGCGGGTCGAGCCCGGCCAGCCGGTCGACCCAGGCGCCGGAGCCGGAGCGGCGGCGCTTCGTGCCCGGTCCCACCAGGGCCCGCAGCATCACCGGCACCCGGCCGGCGGCGGTCTGCGCCCGCATGGCGGGCAGGTCGACCACCGCCGGCACCAGCGCCGCGCCGCCGTGGGCCAGGGCGGCGTCCCACAGCCCGAGCCCGACCGGGGCGGTCATCGGGACCAGACCGGCCCGGGTCACCCGCGCCCGGTCGGTGTCGTTGATCGACGCGGCCATGCCGTCCGTGTCCCACATGCCCCACGCGAGGCTGACCGCGGGCAGCCCGCGCTGCGCCCGCAGCACGGCGAGGGCGTCCAGGAAGGCGTTGCCGGCCGCGTAGGCGGCCTGGCCGGGAGAGCCGAGCACCCCGGCGACGGAGGAGAAGAGCACGAAGAGGTCGAGGTCCAGCTCGGCGGTCGCCTCGTGCAGCCACCAGCCGGCCGTGACCTTCGGGGCGAGCACGTCCGCCAGCCGCTCGGCGGTGATCCCGCTGACGACGCCGTCGTCGAGGACGCCGGCGGTGTGCACCACCCCGGCCAGGCGGTCCTCGGCGGTGATCGCCCGGACCAGCTCGCCGACGCGCTCGCGGTCGGTCACGTCCGTGGCGACCACCCGGGCGGTCGCGCCGAGCGCGGCGAGCCGCTGCACCAGGTCGTCGGCGCCGGGGGCCGCCGGGCCCTGCCGGGACGCCAGCACCAGCGAGCGCACGCCGTACGCGGTGACGAGGTGTTCGGACACCAGGGCGCCGAGCGAGCCGGTGCCGCCGGTGACGAGGACGGTCCCCCGGCCCAGGGTCGCCGGGGTGCGCGTGTCGCCGGTGGCGCGGACCAGCCGCGGCAGGTAGGCCGTGCCCGCCCGCACCGCGAGCTGCCCGCCGAGGGCGGGGTCGTCGGCGGCTGCGGCGAGCAGGGCCAGCAGGTCGGCGTCCAGGTCGACGCCGGGTTCGAGGTCGGCCAGCACGATCCGGCCGGGGTGTTCCGACTGGGCCGAGCGCAGCAGGCCCCAGACCGCGGCGCCCGCCAGGTCGGTGACGCGGTCGGTCGTGCCGGTGGCCACCGCGCCACGGGTCACCACGACCAGCCGCGAGTCCGCCAGGGCGTCGGCGGCCAGCCAGGCCTGCACCGCGCCGAGGACGTCCGCCGTGACCGACCGCGCCGCGTCGGGCAGGTCCGCCCCGGAGGCGGCCGAGGTGACGGGCAGCAGCAGCGCCGCGGGAGCGGGGGCCGTTCCGTCCGTCACCGCCGTGGCCACGGCCGCGACCTCGGCGTACGCCGGAAGCTGCGGCACGCCGTCGAGCGGGCGGTCACCGAGCACGGCCCAGCCGTACGCGCCGTCGGGCGCGGTGATCTGCTCGGGCTGCCAGGACACCTCGAACAGGGATCGGTGTGCCTCGTCGGACGGCGCCGCCATGCCGGTCAGCTCGCGCAGCGTCAGCGAGTCCACCGACACCACCGGCACACCGGTCTCGTCGACGGCGACCAGCCGCACGGAGTTGCCGGTGGCGGTGAGGCGGACCCGGAGCGTCCGGGCCCCGACCGCGTGGACCTGCACCCCTTCGAACGCGAACGGCACCCGGGCCCCGCCGCCGGCCTCGTCGGCGGGCAGCAGCCCGACGGGGTGCAGGGCGGCGTCCAGCAGTGCCGGGTGCACGCCGAATCCCGCCGGGTCCCCGAGCACCTCGTCGGGGAGGGCGACCTCGGCGAACACCTCGCCCTCGGCGGTCCACGCCCGCCGCAGGCCCCGGAAGACCGGCCCGTAGGAGAGCCCGTGCTCGGCCACCGTCGGGTACCAGCCGGTGACGTCCACCTCGGACGCGCCGGGCGGCGGCCACGCGCCCACCGTGGGCTCGTCGGCCGTGGGGGCGTTGACGAGGCCGTCGGCGTGCCGGGTCCAGCCCGACTCGGGGTCGTCCTCGGGCTGGGAGTGTACGGTCACCGACCGGCTGCCGGTCCCGTCGACGGGACCGACCCGGACCTGCACCCGTACGCCGCCGCCGGTGGCGGGCAGCACGAGCGGGGCGAGGACGGTCAGCTCGCGGACGCGGGAGGCACCGACCTCGTCGCCCGCCCGGACGACGAGGTCCACCAGGGCGGTGCCGGGCACGATCACGGCGCCGGAGATGACGTGGTCGGCGAGCCACGGGTGGGTCGACACCGACAGCCGACCGGTCAGCACGACCATGTCCTCGCCGGCGACCGACACCGCCGCACCGAGCAGCGGGTGCCGCGCCACGCCGAGGCCGGCCCCGGAGACGTCCGCCGACTGGCCGGCGGGCGGCAGCCAGTACCGCTCGCGGTGGAAGGCGTACGTGGGCAGGTCGACGCGGCGCGCGCCGGCGTCGGCGAACCACTGCGTCCAGGACACGGGAACTCCGTGCACGTGCAGCTCGGCGAGGGCGTGCAGCAGCGCCTGCGCCTCCGCCCGGTCCCGCCGCTGCACGGCCACAGCCAGCACGGCGTCGTCGCCGGGCAGCACGTCGGCGGC
>NZ_JBEZEV010000141.1:0-10654 GCF_040649055.1 Micromonospora sp. NPDC049060 | reverse complement strand
CCTTACCCCCCCCCGCCCGCGGGGGGGGGGGCCCGGGCCCCCGCGCGGCCGGGCGCGCCACCGCCGCGCCCACCGGCCGGGCCGCCGTAGACCCCGGCCGCCGGAGCACCGCCGTAGACGCCGCTCCGGCCCCGGTCGCCCGGCGGCAGGAAGCCGTCGTCCGCCGGCCCACGCCGGTCGTCGGCGGGGACGTCGTCGCGGTCGGCACCGTCGTCGTCGCGGGGAGGCACCGGCTTGCGCCGGGACCGGAGGATGCCGAAGACACCCGCCGCCACCATCAGCGCGCCGATCACCCCCACGGCCGCGATCAGGTACGTGATGTCGCTCAGGCTCAGGCCGTCGATCCAGGACTGGTCGGCCTTCTTCGGCGCGCCGCCACCGCCGGCCACCGGCTTCGCGCCCTCCGAGGAGGGCGTGTAGCCGAGGATGTCGATCGGCGCGTCCTCGTCGAGCTGGCCGCCGTCGGAAACGGTCAGGAAGGTCTTGCCGTCGGGGCTGTAGGTGATCGCCTCACCGAACGGGTCGGCGAGCGCCGTCACCCGGGGCTTGCCGCCGGTCAGGGCCGCCACGACGTTGCCATCGGTCACGTCGTACTCGAAGGCGTCGGCGTAGGTGCGCACCACCACCCGGGAGCCGTCGGGGGACCGGGCCGCGCCGGTGATCGCGACGCGGCCGGGGGCGCCGAGCCGGTTGTCCGTGTCCGTCTCCGGCAGGCTGATCTCGCCGACCTTCTTCATCGGTACGGCCGGGGTGTCCCCGCTCTTCATCTTCTCGGCGGGGGTGAAGATCTGGGCCTTGCCGGACATCACCTTGGTGATGATCAACGGGTTGCCGTCGTCGCCGATCAGCAGCGCCTCGGCGTCGTGCGGTTTGCCCTCCGGGTAGGAGAGGCGATGCAGCTGCGGCCGCTTCGACCCGTTGACCGGCATGCTCCACAGCGCCACCCGCTCGCGACGCTCCCGGCTGGTGACGTTGTCACCGGTGTCGGCGATCCAGATCGTCGTGCCGTCCGGGGAGAGCGCCAGGTCCTCGGTGTCGAACGGCCCCTGACCCGAGTAGCGGACCGGCTCCTTCGCGATCCCGCACTTGGTGTCGAGGAAGAAGACCCGCTTGCGGCTCTCCACGTCGGTGCCGTCGTTGATGACGATGTAGCCGCTCTTGGTGGCCACCAGGCCCGACAGCTCCCGCAGCCGTTCGTCGGTGACCGTGCACCGTTTCTTGCCGGGAGCTGCCGCGAGTGGGGACGCGGCCGAGGCGGGCGCCGCCGCCAGGGCGACTCCGGTACACGCCACGGTCGCCCCCAGCAAGCCGAGGGCGACCGTGACCGAAGAAACAGCGCGGCGCATTGAATCAGTGTCGCATGCCGGGCGTTTCCGACGCGTGACGCCGGGAGGGCGTCACCGGGCGCCCGCGACCGCCTGGTCCTCGTCCGCCCGGAACGGCGCCAACTCGGCGGCGAGCGCCTCACCGACCCGCACGTGCACCAGGGTGCCCTCCGGCAGGTGGGAGGTGCTCAGCACCTCGCCCTGACGGTGCACGCGGGCCACCAGGTCGCCCCGGTCGTACGGCAGCACCGCGCGGATTTCCACGGCCGGGCGGGGCAGCCGCGCCTCGACCGCCTCGCGCAGCCCGTCGATCCCGCGACCGGTGTGCGCGGAGACGAAGACCGCCTCCGGCCAGAGCCGCTTGAGCCGCAGCAGCGTCTCCTCGTCGGCCGCGTCGGTCTTGTTGACCACCAGCAGCTCGGGCAGCCGGTCGGCGCCCACCTCGGAGAGCACCTCGTGGACCGCCCGGACCTGCTCCTCCGGATCCGGGTGGGTGCCGTCGACGACGTGCACCACCAGGTCGGCCTCGGCGACCTCCTCCAGGGTCGAGCGGAACGCCTCGACGATCTGGTGCGGCAGGTGCCGGACGAACCCCACCGTGTCGGAGAGGGTGTAGAGCCGCCCGTCGGCCGTGGTGGCCTTGCGGGTGGTCGGGTCGAGGGTGGCGAAGAGGGCGTTCTCCACCAGCACGCCCGCCCCGGTCAACCGGTTGAGCAGGCTGGACTTGCCGGCGTTGGTGTAGCCGGCGATCGCCACGGCCGGTACGGCGTTGCGGGAACGCCTGGCGCGCTTGGTCTGGCGTACCGTCTTCATGCCCTTGATCTCCCGGCGCAGCCGGGCGATGCGGTGGCGGATCCGGCGCCGGTCGGTCTCCAGCTTCGTCTCACCGGGGCCGCGCAGACCCACGCCGCCGCCGGCGCCGCCGCCGCGACCGCTACCACCGGTCTGCCGCGAGAGGGTCTCACCCCAACCGCGCAGGCGCGGCAGCAGGTATTCGAGCTGGGCCAGCTCGACCTGCGCCTTGCCCTCCTTGCTCTTGGCGTGCTGGGCGAAGATGTCGAGGATCAGCGCGGTGCGGTCGACCACCTTGACCTTGGTGCGCTGCTCCAGGTTGCGCAGCTGCGACGGTGACAGCTCACCGTCGCAGATCACCGTGTCGGCGCCGGTGGAGAGCACCACCGAGCCGAGGTCGTCGACCTTGCCCCGGCCGACGTAGGTGGCGGGGTCGGGGCGGTTGCGCCGCTGGATCAGCCCCTCGAGCACCTGCGAGCCGGCGGTCTCCGCCAGCGCGGCCAGCTCGGTGAGGGAGTTCTCGGCGTCGCTCTGCGAGCCCTCGGTCCAGACGCCGACGAGGACCACGCGCTCCAGGCGCAGCTGGCGGTATTCGACCTCGGTGATGTCGGCGAGCTCGGTGGAGAGGCCGGGGACCCGCCGCAGCGCCTGCCGCTCCGACAGCTCGAACTCACCGGTGGTGGTGTCGAGCTCGTCGTCCTCGTAGGGAAGAAGGGTCTCCTGGTTGTGCAAGCCGGTCTCCTGTCCGTTCTGTCACGTACCGAGCAATCCTGACATGTGCCAACGCGGAACGCACCCGCTATATGCCCGCTCGAACGGGCCACAAAAGTGGGGGCGGATGCCGGAGGGGCCCGCCGGGGCGAGTAGAAATGCGGGGCAGCCGTTCAGCGTCGACGGAGGGACCCCGTGGCCATCACCCGACTTCCAAGTGCCGGATTCTCGATCACGATTCGGATCGCCGTGCCGGCGGACGCGTCCTCGATCGGCCGGCTGACCACCTCCGTGGGTGAGGCCGGGGCGATCGTCACCGCGCTCGACGTGGTGGACTCCGACCCGACCCACGTGCTCGTCGACCTGACCTGCGACACCGCCGACGCCAGCCACGCCGACCAGGTGGTCGACGCGTTGACGGCCCTGGACGGCGTGGACGTGCGCAAGGTCTCCGACCGGACCTTCCTCCTGCACCTCGGCGGCAAGATCGAGGTCAGCTCGAAGGTGGCGCTGCGCAACCGCGACGAGCTGTCCCGGGCGTACACCCCGGGGGTGGCGCGGGTCTGCATGGCGATCGCGGAGAACCCGGCCGACGCCCGCCGGCTGACCATCAAGCGCAACACCGTGGCCGTGGTCAGCGACGGCTCCGCCGTGCTGGGCCTCGGCAATCTCGGGCCGGCGGCGTCGCTGCCCGTGATGGAGGGCAAGGCCGCGCTGTTCAAGCGCTTCGGCGGGGTGGACGCCTGGCCGGTGGTGCTCGACACCCAGGACACCGACGAGATCGTGCAGATCGTCAAGGCGATCGCCCCGGCGTACGGCGGGATCAACCTGGAGGACATCGCCGCGCCGCGCTGCTTCGAGATCGAGGCGCGGCTGCGCGAGGCGCTGGACATCCCGGTCTTCCACGACGACCAGCACGGCACCGCGATCTGCGTGCTGGCCGCGCTGACCAACGCGCTGCGCGTCGTGGGCAAGCAGCTCGCGGACGTCCGGGTCGTGGTCTCCGGCGCCGGCGCGGCCGGCACCGCGATCATGAAGCTGCTGCTGCGCCAGGGCGTCGGCGACATCATCGCGTACGACCGGCAGGGCGCCCTGCACCGCGGCCAGAGCGGGCTCAACCCGGCCTGGCAGTGGCTGGCCGAGAACACCAACAAGGAGAACTACTCCGGCGACCTGGCCGGGGCGGTACGCGGCGCGGACGTCTTCATCGGGGTGAGCGCGCCGAACCTGCTCACCGGCGACGACATCGCCACGATGGCCAAGGACTCGATCGTCTTCGCGCTCGCCAATCCGGACCCGGAGGTCGACCCGCGCGAGGCGCGCAAGTACGCCGCCGTGGTCGCCACCGGCCGCTCCGACCAGCCGAACCAGATCAACAACGTGCTCGCCTTCCCGGGTGTCTTCCGGGGCATGCTGGACGCGCACGCCGAGGAGTTCACCGAGGAGATGGCGATCGCGGCGGCCCGGGCCATCGCGGACGTGGTCGGCGAGGACAAGATCAACCCGACGGTGATCGTGCCCAGCGTCTTCGACTCCCGGGTCTCCCCGGCGGTCGCCGCGGCGGTCCGCGCCGCCGCCCAGAACCCGGCCCCCGCCCCCGCCGCCGACCCGGGCCCCGCCGACCTCCCCGAGATCGCCGCCGAAGCCAGCGCCACCCCCTGACGAACGACCGGGTCAGGGCCGGGCGGGTCAGGGGATCGTCAGGGTGGTGGGGTCCAGGGTGCCGGTGGCTACCAGGGTGGCCGGGCCGGCCAGCCAGCAGGAGTCCTCCGTCACCGTGACCGAGAGGCGTCCGCCGGGGACGTCCACCGCCAGCACGCCGGTGTCCCGGCCGGCGTCGCGCAGGGCCACCGCGGCCACCGCGCAGGCGCCCGTACCGCAGGAGAGGGTCTCGGCGGAGCCGCGCTCGTACACGCGCATGAGCACGTGGCCGTCGGTGTCGTCGACGGGCTCGCCGGGGGCCGTGAACTCCACGTTCACCCCGGCGGGGAAGACCGCCGGGTCGACGTCGGGGGCCCGGGTGAGGTCGAGCGCGGTCAGCTCCAGCCCGGCCGGCAGCGCGCAGACCAGGTGCGGGTTGCCCACGTCCACGGCCGTGCCGGGCAGGGTCAGCCCGCCGAGGGTGGCGGTCGCGGTGTCGTACAGCCGGGGGCGCCGCATCTCGACGGCGATGGCGTCGGCCGTGACCAGCGCGCGCACGACGCCGGCCCGGGTGGCCACCGGCAGCGCGCCTTCCGCCGGCTCGGCCAGCCCGCCGGCGACCAGGTAGCGGACGAAGACCCGGGCGCCGTTGCCGCACATCTCCGCGAACGACCCGTCGGCGTTCCAGTAGTCCATGAACCACTCGGCCTCGCCGGCCAGCCCGGCGCCCTCCGGGTGGGCGGCTGCCCGGACCACCCGCAGCACGCCGTCGCCGCCGAGGCCGCGCCGCCGGTCGCAGAGGGCCGCGACCAGCCCCGGTGTCAGGTCGAGCCGGTTGTCCGGGTCGGGGAGGATGACGAAGTCGTTGCCGGTGCCGTGGCCCTTGGTGAACTGCACGCCCCCATCATCGCGCAGCGGCGGGGAGCAGGCGCAGGGCGGCCGGAACCAGCTCCGGCGCCGACGAGTCCAGCCAGTGGATCCGCGGGTCGCGGCGGAACCAGGACCGCTGCCGCCGGACGAAGCGCCGGGTGGCCCGGACGGTCTCGTCGTGCGCCTCGGCCTCGGTCAGCTCCCCGGCGAGGAAGCGCAGCACCTGCTGGTAGCCGAGCGCGCGGCTGGCCGTACGTCCCTCGGGCAGGCCGCGCCCCACCAGGTCCCGGGTCTCGGCGACCAGCCCGTCGGCCCACATCCGGTCCACCCGCAGGGCGATCCGCTCGTCCAGCAGCGCGGTGTCCAGGTCCACGCCGAGCTGCACCGAGGGGTAGTACGGGGTCGGTTCGGGCAGCGCGGCGGTGAACGGCGCCCCGGTCAGCTCGATGACCTCCAGGGCGCGCACGATCCGCCGGCCGTTGCCGGGCAGGATCCCCGCCGCGGCGGCCGGGTCGGCCTCGCGCAGCCGGGCGTACAGGGGCGCGGGGCCGGCCTCGGTCAGCTCCCGTTCCAGCCGCTCACGCACCGCCGGGTCGGTGCCGGGGAACTCGAAGCGCTCCAGCACCGCCCGCACGTAGAGGCCGGAGCCGCCGACCAGCAGCGGCACCCGGCCCCGGGCCAGGACGTCGTCGACGGCGGCGCGGGCCAGCCGCTGGTACTCGGCGACGCTCGCCGGCTCGGTGACGTCCCAGATGTCCAGCAGGTGGTGCGGCACCCCCTCGCGCTCGGCCGGGGTGAGCTTGGCGGTGCCGACGTCCATGCCCCGGTAGAGCTGCATCGAGTCGGCGTTGACCACCTCGCCGTCGAGGGCGTGCGCGAGGGCGATGCTCAGCGCCGACTTGCCGGCCGCCGTCGGCCCGACCACGGCGACGACCGTCCCGGCCGGTGGACGGGTGGTCACGCCGGCGTCCAGGACGACACGAGGTAGGCGACGCCGTACGGCGCCGAGTGGTGGCGCAGCTCGCCGCGCCAGTCGCCGCCCGTCGCCCGGACCGCGCCGGCCAGCACCTGCCAGGGCGCCCGGCCGGCGGCCCTCAGCTCCGCCGACAGGACCGGGTCCAGGTCGAGCAGCGCCTCGGCGTCCGCGTCGGCCAGGGCGCGGGCCACCCCGTCGTCGTACGCCTCGGCGCGCGGGTCGTCGTAGCCGGGCGACTTCGGGCCCCGGCAGGCCGACCCGTCCCCCATCACGAGCAGCGCGGTACGCGGCTCCGTCGCCGCGCCGAGCGCCGCCCCCAGCTCGGCGCACTCCGCCGGGGAGGCGTCGGACGCGACGGAGCGGGCCAGCCGGGGCAGCTCGGTGCGGGAGCGACCGACCAGCCACGCGCCGATGGTCAGGCTCAGCGGCAGCCGCTCGCCGCCGGCGCAGTTCACCTTCCACAGCCGCACGGCCCGGTCGAGGCCGTACCGGCGCAGCGAGCCGTGGTCGGCCGCGTTGAAGCGGGTGGTCTCCGGCCCGCCGCCGACCAGGACGATCACCTCGGGGCCGGCGGCGAGCAGCCCGGCGACGACGGCGTCGCAGGCGGCGCGGAGCTCGTCCAGCTCGGGTGCGGCGGCACCGGCCAGCTCGGGGACGATCAGCGGCGGGTGGGGGCAGACGGCAGCGGCGACCAGGGGCACCCGGCAACGGTATCGGCACGACGGCGTCAGGTGCCCCGCACCCGGGCTCTTCGAGCCGCCGCTGCCGGCCGGTCCCGCCGGGAGCCGCCTGCGTGGCCGGGGTCGCCCCGCCGGGGGCCGCCAGCGTGGCCGGGGTCGCCACGCCGACGAGGGCGCCCGCCCGTCCGGCACGTCGTACGCCGGATTCCGACACTCCTCCCAGGGAGCCTGTCCGCGGGCGCTAGGACACCGTATGGTCACGGTCGGCGATAGGCGCTCGACGGGAACGGGGTCGTACCTGTGACAATGCCGGGGGAAACTTTGCTGCGCCGTGGCGGCGATCGCGGGACTGCTCCCCGACGCCGGGAGAACGAGGATGGGCACATGAGCGACTGGACTGCCTTCGGACGGGTGGACGCGGACGGCACCGTGTACGTCAAGACCGCCGACGGCGAGCGGGTGGTCGGATCCTGGCAGGCGGGAGCGCCCGAGGAGGGGCTGGCCCACTTCGCCCGCCGCTTCGACGACCTGGTGACCGAGGTCAACCTGACGGAGGCCCGGCTCAACTCGGGTGCCGCCGACGCCGGCCATTCACTGACCACCATCCGGCGGATCCGCGCGTCGCTGGCCGAGGCGCACGTCGTCGGCGACATCGACGCGCTGGCCGCCCGGCTGGACCGGCTCGCCACGGTCGCCGAGGAGAAGGCCGGCGAGGCCAAGGCCGCCCGCGAGGCCGCCCGCGGCGAGGCGCTCGCGCGCAAGCAGGCCCTCGTGGAGGAGGCGGAGAAGCTGGCCGCCGAGTCGACCGGCTGGAAGACCGCCGGGGACCGGCTCAAGGAGATCCTCGACGAGTGGAAGACCATCCGCGGGGTCGACAAGAAGGCCGACGGCGAGCTGTGGAAGCGCTTCGCCGCCGCGCGTGACGGCTTCACCCGCCGCCGGGGCGCCCACTTCGCCTCCCTCGACTCGCAGCGCAAGCAGGCGCAGACGGTCAAGGAGGAGCTGGTCGCCGAGGCCGAGAAGCTCAAGGACTCCACCGACTGGGCGGCCACCGCCAACCAGCTCAAGGACCTGATGAACCAGTGGAAGGCCGCTCCCCGGGCTTCCAAGGAGGCCGAGCAGAAGCTCTGGGAACGGTTCCGGGGCGCGCAGGACGAGTTCTTCACCCGGCGCAGCGAGGTCTTCTCCGCCCGCGACAACGAGCAGCGGGGCAACCTGGAGCGCAAGCAGGCGCTGCTCGCCGAGGCCGAGGCGCTGGACGTCGACGGCGACCCGAAGGGCGCGCAGGCCAAGCTGCGCGAGATCCAGGCCCAGTGGCACGAGGCCGGCCGGGTGCCCCGCGAGGCGGCGGCCGGGCTGGAGCGCCGGCTGCGCGCGATCGACGAGAAGGTCCGCGAGGTGATGGACTCCGCGTGGCGGCGTACCACCAAGGAGGACAACCCCCTGCTCGCCCAGATGCGCGCGCAGGTCGCCGAGGCCGAGGAGCGGCTGGCCCGGGCCCAGGCGGCCGGAGACGCCCGGCGGGTCAAGGAGGCCGAGCAGGCCCTGGCCTCGAAGCGGCAGTTCCTCCAGCTCGCCGAGCAGGCCGGCTGAGCCGGAACGCCCCACCCCGGCGGGCCCCGAGCCACCTCGGACCGAGCCACCACGGAAGCCCCCGATCCGCCACGGACCGGGGGCTTCCGCCTGTCCGCCCGCAGCCGCCCGGGCCGGGCACGCGACGGTTGACGCATCGAGGCGGGCTGATCAGAATGAGCGGCGGAGCCAGGTCCGGCACCGGCGCGAGGGCACCGGCGGCGCACACCGCGTCGTCGGGGGACGCCGGTGGTACCGCGAGCGGCCGCATTCCACGTGGCACGTTCCGTCGCGCCCTGTCCGCGTACTCCCTGAGGGAGCGTGACGGCCGTCGCCCGGTCCCCGCCCGCGCCGCCGGTGGCGGCGGCGGGCAGTTCGAAGTGGAGCTCGCATGCACCGACGCAGCGCCCTCGGCGGCGCGATCACCGCGCTCGCCACCGCCGCGGCCGGCGTCCTCGTCGCCGCCGCCGTCAGCACCGCCCCGGCCGTCGCCGCCCCCGCCGGCACCGGGACCGGCTACCTGCACACCAACGGCAACAAGATCGTCGACAGCACCGGCGCGACGGTACGCATCACCGGCATCAACTGGTTCGGCATGGAGACCGACAACAAGACCTTCCACGGGCTGTGGTCCACGAACCCGTGGCGGGGACAGATCGACAAGATGGCCAGCCTCGGCTACAACACGCTGCGCGTGCCGTACTCGAACGACGCGCTGAAGCCGGGCGCGACGGCCAGCGGCATCAACGACTTCGTCAACCCGGACCTGGTCGGGCTCTCCCCGTTGCAGATCCTCGACAAGGTGATCAATTACGCCGGCGGCAAGGGGATGCGGGTCATCCTCGACCGGCACCGGCCGACCTCCGCCGGCCAGTCCGCGCTCTGGTACACCTCGACGGTCTCCGAGGCGACCTGGATCAACGACTGGAAGATGCTCGCCCAGCGGTACGCCGGCAACACCACGGTGATCGGGGCGGACCTGCACAACGAGCCGCACGCCGAGGGGACCAACCCGGCGGCCACCGGCGCGTGCTGGGGCTGCGGCGATCCGGCGCGGGACTGGCGGCTGGCCGCCGAGCGGGCCGGCAACGCGATCCTGTCGGTGCAGCCGAACTGGCTGATCTTCGTGGAGGGCGTGAGCTGCCCCAGCGGTGGCCTCTCCAACGTCTGGGACAACGATCCGAGCAACGACGAGGACTGCGGCTGGTGGGGCGGCAACCTGACGAAGGCCAAGGACTTCCCGGTCCGGCTCGACGTGCCGAACCGGCTGGTCTACTCGCCGCACGAGTACGCCACATCGGTCTTCGAGCAGAACTGGTTCAAGTCCCCCGACTTCCCGGCGAACCTGCCGGGCATCTGGGACAAGTACTGGGGTTACCTCTACAAGCAGAACATCGCGCCGATCATGATGGGCGAGTTCGGCAGCACCCTGGCCGACCCCCGGGACAAGGTGTGGCTGGAGAAGCTGATGGCCTACACCGGCACCGGGGTCGACGGAATGTCCTTCACCTACTGGTCGTGGAACCCGAACTCCGGTGACACCGGGGGCATCGCGCTCGACGACTGGACGAACATCAACACCACCAAGCAGGCCATCCTCCAGCCGTACCTGATCGCGCCGGTGGGCGGCGGGGGCGGCCCCACCGGCACGCCGACGGCGACGCCGACCTCGTCGCCGCCTCCGCCGACCGGGGGTTGCACGGGCGCGTACCGGCAGGTCAACGCGTGGCAGGGCGGCTTCCAGGGGGAGCTGACGGTGACGAACACCGGCACCGCGACGGTCAACCCGTGGCAGGTCACCTGGACCTGGCCGGCCGGAGTGAGCCTGGCCAGCGGCTGGAACGCCACGGTGACCCAGTCCGGCACCACGGTGACCGCAGCGGCGCCGACCTGGGCGGGCGCGCTGGCGCCGGGCGCCTCGGTGACCGTCGGCTTCACCGCCAACGGTCCGTCCGCCGCGCCGGGCGCGGTGAAGCTCAACGGCGTCGCCTGCTGATTCCACCGCCGGTCGCCGGGGCAGCGCCTGGGCGTGACGTGGGACGGCACCAGGCTGCTGGACGCCTCGGCGCGGCGGATCCTCGCGCAGT
>NZ_JBEZEV010000140.1:0-10677 GCF_040649055.1 Micromonospora sp. NPDC049060 | reverse complement strand
GACCTGGCACCCGTGCCAGGTCGGCCGGCGTCGGCGCGTCGGCGCGTCGGCGGGCTGGCGGCCCCGGTCCGGCATTCCGGCCGAGGTCTCCGCGCTGGCCGCGGCGGGCCTGGCGGTGGATGCGGTGCCGGCGCTCCCCCTCGGCCGTGAACCCAGTCGGCCACCATCCGGGACTTTGACGCATCCGAATGCGTTGACCAGCCGCCGAGCCGCCGGCAGGAATGCCCGGACACCAATGGCCAAAGGCTCGCCCAGGCGATACGCCAGCCCGTGCACGAATGCCCCACCCGCAACCCACCGAGAGGGGAATTCCCCACCACCCGGCGGCATTGCCCGTCCCGGGACGGCGATTCGTCAGATCGCCGCCGAGGAGCGCCCGACCACCCGCCCGCGCGGCGGCGCGCCGAACCCGAGGAAGGTCCGGCTACCACCATCCGGGGCACCCGGCGAGCGCTCGCCAGCGGGCGCAGGGTCGGCCGGAGACGAGGTCGCCACCTGCGCGAACGCCCGCGCCGAGCCGCTGGCCGGCACGCCAGCTCCTGACACCTGACCGCCGGCTCAGCCACCCGTCGTGTCGGCGACCAGGTGCCCGGCGCCCCGGCCGCCGCCGGCCCTGGCGGTCGCCTCGCATCTCCATTGATTCTCGCTGTAAGACCGCCCGGCAAAGGCCGTCGACCCCTTGGCAGAGGGTCGACACATTCGCTACCTTCTCTATTGCCGCAAGCGGGAACGGATGAGGGGAGTTGTCGTGACGGCGAGCCGCCCGGGAATTGTATCCGAATTTCTCTTTCGGGGTCCCGAAAGCTCGCCGCAGTCGACTTTCCCGCCTCGTCCGCCCGACCGATCCGCATCCTGACTGCGTTTCGGCGGCACCGAGGTTCCCCCGAACGTCCGTCCCGGCTGCAGCGGGGACGGACCCGTCCAGGGGTGCACCGAGCCCACCGCGCCGGAGAGGAGGTACGAGCCATGGCCTTCGACATCGTGATCGTCGAGACGAACGACGTTGTGCTGAACCACGGGGCGGCCTGACGCGCCCGGTGCCGGACCCGCGTGCGGGTCCGGCACCATTCCGTCCGTCGTGCTTCGTCGTCGTCGAAAGGGCATCGGAATGCGGGTACGCCGCCGCGACCAGCTCGTCTGCCGCTGGGACAGCGATGCGCTGATGGTCGCCCTGCCCGGTCAACGCCGGTGGTTGCGGGTCACCCCCGACCTGCTGAGCCTGTTGCAGCGGCTGGACGACTTCACCGACGTCGACGAGGTCGCGGCCCAGTTCGGGGGCGAGGCCGCCGACGCCGCCGTCCAGGCGGTCCACAAGCTCTGCGAGGCCGGCATCCTCGTCGCCGACACCGACGACGCCTGCACCCCGCCCGTCTGGCAGCACTGGGGGCCGATCGCGTCGCGCATGCACACCGAGGCCCGCGACGCCAACTACCTCGTGGATTCGCCGCAACGCGACGCCACCGCCGCGCAGATCGCCGCCGACGGCACACCTCCGGCGCCGTTCAAGCGGTACCCGGACGCCCCGGCCGTGCACCTTCCCCGACGCGCCCTGCCGCTGCGTACGCCCGTGGAGGAGGTGTTCGCCGCCCGGCGCACCCACCGCGCGTTCGCCGGCACCCCCGTCGGCATCGACGCGCTCGCGACCGTCCTGTCCTGCACCTTCGCGCCCCAGCGATTCCTCGACGGCGGCGCGTTCGGCCCGCAGCAGGGACGCATCAGCGCCTCCGCGGGTGGCCGGCACGAGGTCGAGTGCTACGTGGCCGTTTACGACGTCACCGGCGTCCCGGCCGGCCTCTACCACTACGCGCCCGAGGTGCACCGCCTGGAACTCCTCGACGCCACCGTCGACCGCGAGCGCATCGCCACCCTGGCGTACGAGCAGGAACCCTCCTACCAGGGGGCCTTCACCTGCCTCACCACCACCGTCGCCGCCCGCCTGTCCTGGAAGTACCGCCATCCCCGGGCCTACCGGCTGTGGATGTTCGACGCCGGCCACTACGGTCAGACCTTCGCGCTGACCTGCACGGCGCTCGGCCTGGCGCCGTTCCAGACCGTGGCGTTCCACGACAGCGGCGTCGAGGCGATGCTCGGCGTCGATCCCGACCACGAGTTCGCCACCTACCTGCTCTCCGCCGGCAATCCCGCACCCGACGACGGCACCGGTCCCACCGGGCCGGGATATGCACCGCCGTTCCGCCTGGCCGCCAGCTCGCACCGGTCCCCGGCCGACCCGGAGTGAACGCGCCCACCAGCCCCGCCACCGTCGCCGCGCAGAAGCTGGGTCAGCATCCGCTGTTCCTGCGGGTGTGGGCCAGCCAGTCCGCCGGGGCCGTCGCCGACCAGATCCTGCCGGTCGCGTTCGCGCTGTACGCCGTACAGCGCGGGGCCGGTGCCGGCACCATCGCCGTCATCCTCGCCGGCCGGGCGATCGCCCTGGTGGTCTGCCTGCTCGCCGGTGGCATCCTCGCCGACCGCGTCTCCCGGCCGCGGATCCTGTTCACCGCCGACCTGATGCGCACCGCCATCGTCCTCGGCACGCTGCTCGCCCTCGACGACCTGCCCCTGGCCGCGCTCGGCGTCGTCACCGCGTTGTCCGGCGTGGCCGAGTCCCTGTCCCGGCCGGCGATGCGCTCCCTGGTTCCGGCGCTGCTCCCCACCGCCCTGCTGGAACGCGGCAACGCCATGGTCTCCGCCGTGCAGCGCTCCGCGACCCTTCTCGGGGCGCTCGCCGGAGCCGCCATCGTCACGGCCATCGGCATCCACGCCGCCCTGGGCCTGGCGGCCCTGCTGTTCGCGACGGGCGCCCTCGCGGTGCTGGGCGTGCGCGACGTCGCCGCCGGTGACCGGCCCCGGACCAGCGTCCTGGCCGACGCCGCGGCCGGCATCGCCACCGTCCGGCACCGCCCCTGGGTCGCCGCCGTCATGGCGGCCGTGGCGGTCCAGCTCTTCGCCGGCACCGCACCCAGCCTGACGCTGCTGCCGCTGATCGCCGCGGACCGCCTCGGCGGCGAACTCGCCTACGGGCTCGTCCTCGCCGCTGCCGCCGCCGGTGCCCTTCCTGCCATCGTCTTGGCCGGCCGCTGGCGGCCCCGGCGGCCCGGCACTGTCAGCATGCTCGCCCTCACCACCTACGCCGCCCTGCCCGCCAGCCTCGCCTTCGCCCTGCCGCTGCCTGTCACGGCGCTCTGCTTCGCGGTCGGCGGGTTCGTCGTGGAGATCTACTTCCTTAACTGGCTGTCCGCCCTGCAACGCGAGATCCCCGCCGAGGTGCTGGGCAAGACCCTCGCCCTGGACCAGCTCAGCGCGTTCGCCCTGCTGCCGGTCGGTTACGCCCTCACCGGGCCGGCGGTCGCGGCGTTCGGAATCCAGCCCACCCTCGTCGCGGCGGCCGCCCTGACCGCCGCGGCCAGCGCCCTCACGCTGCTGGTCCCCGGCGTCAGCACCTTCAGCGACCCCGCCCGTGCCCACGCCGCCGGCGCGGACCGCAGCGGATGATCCCGTCGGGTACGCGGAACGGGCCGTGACCGCCTGGCGGCCACGGCCCGCTGCGCGTGCAGACCGCTGCCGGGTCAGCCCACCCGGGCCGCGACGGCGGTGACGCCCGTGACGCCGCTGCCCGACTTCGTGACGTGGTAGGTGACGGTCGTGCCGCTCCAGAAATGGAAGGTGAGGGTCACCCGGGCGCCGTCGTTGACCTCCGCGAAGAAGGCCTCGGTCAGCGTGATGCGGTTGCCGGTGTAGTCGGGGGCGAAGGTGACGTCGAACTCCTTGAACGGCGTCCAGTTGTGTGGGCCGGCGTTGCTGCCGTCGGCGTACTTCGCCTCCATCGTGGCGAGCTGGTCGCCCCGGAACTGGGTCGGGACGGCGAACGAGGTGGTGCTCCCGGTCGCGTTCGACAGCACAGGCGGGTCGTACGTGATCACGTTGATCCGCCACGGGACCCCGGCGGAGAACCGCGCGTGCAGGGTGGCGTTCACGCCGTACGCCCGGCTGCCGACCAGCCGGGTCAGCGCGCTCGCGGTGAGCGTGAGTTGGCTGCCCGACACGGTGTAGTCGGTGCCCTGCGCCAGGGCGGTGCTGCCCTGGTAGAGCCCCTGGAAGGTGGTGCCGTTCAGGTTCAGCGCGAGCGTCCTGGCGGTGATCGAGCCGGTACGCGGCACGTACACCTGGTCGGCGTGGGCCGTGCCGGAGCGGGTGGTCCAGCTCGACTTGATCTGCGCGAACAGCTCCGGGTCCTTCCACTGGAAGGTGAGCCGGTCGAAGTGCTGCCCGTTGTCCCAGAGCTGGGTGGTGATCTTCCTGGTCTTCGCGTACCAGCCGAGGAACTCGAAGAACTTCAGCTTCTCGCCCTGCTGGATGGTGCCGGTGTGCCGGTCGAAGCCGAGCAGGCCGTACTCGCCGATCACCACCGGGATGCCTTTGGCGACGAAGGCGTTGTGCACCCGGTCGAAGGCGTCGGTCAGGTCCTTCTGGGTGGTGGCGTCGAACCGGGTGCCCCCGGCGACGTTCACGCTGAACGGCCAGTAGCCGTAGAAGTGCACGGTGGCGATCAGGTTGCGGTCGCCCAGCTGGGTGAAGGTGCTGGTCAGCTCGTCGATGCGGGCCTGCTCCGACGAGGTGTGCAGGGTGGGCAGGACGAGCATCCGGGTGGCGTTGTTGCCGCCGGAGGCCCGCACGATCCGGTGGAAGGACGTGTTCAGCTCGTGCAGCAACTGGGCGTTCTGGGCGTCGCCGGAGCTGTTGGCGAACTGCGGCTCGTTGACGCTCTCGAAGTGCAGCTTCGGCGAGGCGTCCCGGAACGCGGCCGCGATCTGGGTCCAGAGCGCGTTGTAGCGGTTGAGGACGGTGGTCCGGTCGGCCGGCATCGCGTTGATCCACTGCCACGAGTCGTGGTGAATGTTGATCATCACGTAGAAGCCGTCGTCCAGGGCCCAGCCGACGACCTCCTTGATCCGGTTGAGCCACGCCGCGTCGATCGTGTACGCCGGCGCGGGGCCGTGGTGGTTGCTCCAGGTGACCGGGATCCGGATGCTGTTGAAGCCCTGCGCCCGGACGGCGTCCAGCTGCGCCTGGGTGACCCGCGGGTTGCCCCAGGCCGTCTCGTCGCTGCCGACCGCGTCGAAGGTGTTGCCGAGGTTCCAGCCGGGCTGCATCGCGGCCACGTAGGCCATCGGGTCACCGGTCGGCGGCGGCGTGGTGGGTGGCGGGGTGGTGGGTGGCGGAGTCGTCGGCGGGGCGGTGGTGGGTGGCGCGGTGGTGGGGCCGACGCCGCCGGTGCAGGTGACGCCGTTCAGCGCGAACGACGTGGGGGCGGTGTTCGCGCCCGACCAGGAGCCGTTGAAGCCGAAGGACACCGTGGCGTTGGTGCCGATGGCGGCGTTGTAGCCGACGTCGGTGGCGGTGACGTTGGCGCCGGCGGCGGTCACGTTGGCGTTCCACGCCGAGGTCACCTGCTGCCCGGAGGGGAACGTCCAGGTCAGCCGCCAACCGTTGACCGGGTCACCGAGGTTGGTCACGGCCACGTTCGCGGTGAAGCCGCCGGGCCACTGGTTGGCCGAGTACGCCACCCGGCAGCCGGCAGCCGCGTGCGCGCTCACCGCGAACGTCAGGCCGAGGCTCACCAACAGCAGGGTGAGGGCGCTGGTGAACAGGCTCAGCCGCCATCGGGTTCTTCTCGTCGTGCCTCGCATCTCGGCCATGACGCTCCTCGCCTGGGGTGCCGCTGGGACGGGCTCGCGGCAGGCGCCACCACGAACGCGGCCGCACCCGATCGCGAACCGCAGATTAAGTTTGGATTCCAAACTTTGTCAATCGGCGTACCTCTATCTGGGCGAGGAACGCGGGGCGGCCGGTGGCCCGACCGCCGCGCCGCGCCTCACTGGTTGCGGCGGTACACCTCGATGTACGCCGCGGAGCGGTACTGCTGCTTCACGTCATCGGCCAGCACACCGATCCACAGCGGGCCGGTGCCGGTCTTCGAGCTGACCCTCGTCTGCGCCGGGTCCAGGGCGCCGGTGGGCAGGAACGCCGGCTGCTCCACCACGGCGGAGTGGTACGCGTCCGTGCCCCCCAGCCACCAGACCAGCACGTCCCTGGGCGCGACGTGGCGGGCGTTGTCGATCCGCCCGAGTGTCTGGTACTCGTCGGCCAGCACTTGCGGCAGGAAGTCGCCCCAGACGGTGTACCTGTGCGCTCCGAAGGTGCCCAGCGAGTAACCGTGGCAGAAGAACCGCTGGTCACCGGTGACGGCGGGCGCCGCCCGCCACGCCTCCACGCGGGTGCCGAGATCGGTGCGTACGGAGAGGTTCATCCCGCTGACGTTGTTCGCCAGCGCGGGCTGCAGGAGGATCTGGTCGCCACTGGTCAGGTCGAACGGCTGCATGGGACTCCTCGGCGATGTACGACGGATGTGAGCAGGGTTCGACCCTCGACCATCCGGTCACGCACGGCAAGCATGAGGTCACCAACCCGACCGGGGCAGCCGTCGACGACGGTCAGGGGACCGGCGACGTCCGTACGCCGGTGAGGTGTTTGGTGACGCGGAGCAGCACCTGGTCCGACGGCCCGGCGACGAAGGCGGCCGTGTCGGCCAGCGCGGTGATCAGGGGCAGTCCGCGACCGCCGACGGTGAGCGGGTCGGGCAGTGCGGCGTCGAGCCCGGCGCCGGCGGGGATGCTGCCGCGGTTGCCGATCTCGAGCAGGCAGACGTCGTCGTCGATCACGATGGTGATGTCGACGCTGCTGTCGGCGTCCGCGTGCAGCACCGCGTTGGTGCACGCCTCGGTGATCAGCACGGCGAGGTGACCACGGGAGTCCTCGGCGGCGTCGGTGAGGCTCAGCAGGGTGGCGAGTACGTGGCGGGCGCGGGTCACCGAGGACGGTCGACGCGGGAGTGAGAACGTCGTGGTAACGCGCATCGCGCCGTTTCTCCTCCCCCTGGGTGACCGCGCCGGCCTACTGTGCCACATCTCGGGGCGGGACGCGTCGGTGGTGATCAGCACTACCCGGAGTCGCCGTGGTGAAACGGCCGGGCGTGTCGGTGCGACGTCCGCCGGCCGTCGGCGGTCCGCACCCCGGCAGCATAGGGTGAGCGGGGATCATCGGCGTGGGGAGGCTGTTGTGGCACTGCTGTTGTCGGTCCGGCCGGGCCGGGGTTGCACCGTGCTCGAGGTGCGCGGCGAGCTGGACCTGGCGACGTCCCCGCAGTTGCGTGAGGGTCTGCAACAGTTGGTCGACGCCGCTGACCGCCAGGTGGTGGTGGATCTGGCCGAGGTGGGGTTCATGGACTCCAGCGGGCTGGGCGCGCTGGTGGTGACGTTCAAGGCGTTGCGTGAGGCTGGCGGTCGGCTCTGCCTCGCCGCCCTGCAGCCCGCCGTGCGGAGCGTCCTGACGGTCACGTCGGTGGACCGTGTGATCGACATCTACGACAGCGTGCAGGCGGCCGAGGCCGATCTGCCGTCCGGGCGCGACGCGACGGGCCGGTAGTCAGTCGGGCAGCGCGCCGCTGGCACGTGCCTGGTCGGCGCCGGCGCTGGTGTTCCGGTCCTCGCTGTGCCCGCCGTGCCAGTCGAGGATGAACAGCGTGGCATCGTCGGCCAGGCTCGGTCCGCTGACCTCGAGCACGGCATCCGCCAACGCCCGGGCGGCCTCGCGCGGATGCAGCCCGGCGATCGACCGCAACTGGGCCGGAAGGTCCAGGCTGGCGGCGTTGCGCTCCCGCATCCCGTCGGTGACCACCACTACACGGTCGCCCGGTCGCAGCCTGATCTCGCCTGCGCCGTAACTGGCTTCGGCGAACATGCCGAGGGGGAAGTTGGCCGGTAGCGACAGCGCCCGGGTGTCCCCGTCGCGGACCAGCAGCGGCGGCACGTGCCCGGCGTTGAGCAGCGCGCACACCCCCGTGCGCAGGTCCAGACGGCCGAGGACCGCCGTGACGTAACTGCCGGGCACGGCGCCGTGTGCGGCCACGTCGGCGTTCGCGGCGTCGGCCTGCTCCACCAGACCGGCCCCGCGGCGGCGGCTGTTACGCAGGCTGCCCACGCCCAGGGTGGCCGTCAGCGCGCTGGCCACCCCGTGGCCCATCGCGTCGGTGACGCTGAAGTGCAGCACGTCGCGGGCGAGGCTGTAGTCGAAGGTGTCCCCGCCGATGCTGGCGGCGGGTTCGAGCCAGCCGGACAGGGTGAACGCGCTGGCCTCGCACGTGAACGAGGCGGGCAGCAGGCGGCGCTGGATCTCCCCGGAGAGGGTGAACGGGGTCGTCCGTTGCCCCCACTCGAACAGGTCGGTGTACCGCCGGTTGGCGATCACCACGAACGCCAACACGTGCGCCGTGCGGGCGATCTCCTCCAGCGTTCGCGCGTCGGGCTCGTCCGGCAGGACCATCTCGAGCAGGCCCATCGCCTCGCCGCGCTCGGTCACCGGCGCCAGCACCGTCCACCCGTCGGGCTGCGCGAAGACCTGCACCGCCTGGGTGCGCAGCGCCTGCTCGGCGGGGCCGCCGTCGAACGGCATCAACGTGGCGGTCTCGTCGCCGTCCCGGCGTCCCGCACCGGGGCCGTCGAGCGGCACGTGGGTCAACCGGACAAGCGCCCGGCCGCTGAGGTCCGCGATGAGGAACGCGACGGTACGCGCCCCCAGCGCCGCGCCGAGTTCCCGCGTGACCGCCTCCACCGCCTCGACCGGCGAGGCGTTCTCCGCAGCATCCAACAACATCTGAACCACGTTCCGCCCTCGGCTGCTCTCCACTGTCGGAGCCTACAGACCCGGCCGGTGAGCGCCGAGCACGGCGATCCTCCCGTGCGACGACCTCAGTGAGCCGCTTCGACGTAAGACGCCAGGTTGGCCAGCGAGGAGGCGATCCCGGCCTCGTGGTCGGCCTGGCCGATACCGCGTGGTACGTCCGTGGCGGTGACGGTGACCTCGGTCCCCGCGCCGGTGGCAGCGAAGTGCCAGGTCATCGTCATGGTGCCCGCGTACGCCGGGTCGTCGGCCTCGAACACCGCCCGCTGCACCACGCGCTCGGGTGGCACCAGGGCGGCGAACCCGACGTCGACGACATCCGTCGCATCCGACGTCTTGCCGGGGCTGTCACCGGCGTCGAGGTAGGTCAGGACCATCCGGAACCCGCCTCCGGGCCGGGGATCCCACCGTTCGATCCGCCCGCGCATGCCGTCGGGCGGCAGCCACGCCTCGAGCGCCTCCCGGTCGAGCAGGGCGCCGTAGACGGTCGCCTGTGGTGCCGCGATCACCCGGCTGGCGCGGTCGGTCCGTCCCATGACCCGATCCTAGGACCGCCTCTGCGCCATGCCCATCCTCGTCGACCGACCCGGGGCGGTGGGGGGTCAGCTCAGCCTCGAACCGGTCAGCGTCGGGTTGCGGGCGCCGAGGAAGAAGATGCCGGGGTAGCCGCGCGTCTCGAAGCCGTTGCTCGGGTTGCGGCGCAGGGTGGAGTTCTCGATCCGCATGGTGCCGGTGCGGTCGTTGCTGACGAAGAAGACGGCCCCGCCGCCCTCGTTCGCCTCGTTGCCCTCGATGATGGTGCCGGCGATCCGGACGGTGAACTCGTTGCCGTCGCAGTAGATCGCCCCGCCGCTGCCGCCGCCCGGTGTGCCGGGCCTGGCCGGGTTGGCCCCGGTGCCGACCGCCCGGTTGTCACGCAGGACGCTGTTCAGCACCGCCCAGGTGACGCCGATGCTGCTCAGCGCGCCGCCGTTGGCGCAGACGCCGCCGTCGAACGTGCTGCCCACCACGTACACGGGCTTGTTCTCGTGCTGGCTGAGTACCCGGATGGCCGCGCCACCCAGGTCGGGGCCGGTCCGGTCGCAGCGGTTGCGGACGAAGCGCGAGTTGACCACCTTGAACCGGCCGCCCCGGACGAAGATCGCCCCACCGCCGCCGCCCTCGGTGCGCTCGCCGGTGGAGTTGCCGTCGGCGAAGGTCAGGTTCTGCACGGTGAGCTGGGGGTGGTCCTGGTCCTGGCAGTGCGAGGTGGTCCAGCCCTGCGCGCTGTCGCAGGTGTTCATGTAGAGGATCCGCCGCTGCCCCTGGCCGCTGAGGGTGACCATGCCGCCGCCGTCCAGCACCACCCTGGGCCCGTTGGCGTTGCGGACCTTGGCGGTGGCCGTCATCTTGATCGTCACCGGCTGCGGCCCGCAGTCGAACGTGATGACGCCGCCGGCCGCGACCGCCTTCACCACCGCGGCCGAGGTGCAGCTGGCGGCGGTGCCACTGCCGATCGTCCGGGTCGGCCTCGACGTGTCGACGGCGCGCGCCTCGGCCGGCACGGCCGCGCCGCCGTCCGGGTTGCCGGCCTTCAGCGCCGCCGCCCTCGTCGAGGGCCCCGGGCTGGCGCTCGCGGCGGGCCCGCCGAGTCCGGAACGGGCCGTCGGGGCGGACCCAGGGCTGCTCGCCTCGGCCCCACCGGCCGGCGTCGCCGCGGCTGTCGGGGCCGGCGGCGGGTCGCCGTCGGCGGCGGAGTTGCCGCAGGCGGGCAGGCCCGCCCCGGCGACGGACAGGACGAGCAGGACGGCAAGGGACTTCACACGCACCCCGTGATGCTAGGGCCTGTTTCATGAGGGCGGTCGAGCCGAGGCGGAGCCTCGGCGCTCGACGGGGCGGGGGACCGCTTGAGGGTGCAGTTCAGGACCAGGGCCCGGATGCTCACCACGGTGTTCCTCC
>NZ_JBEZEV010000139.1:0-10850 GCF_040649055.1 Micromonospora sp. NPDC049060 | reverse complement strand
CGTGGCGGGCCGGCACCGTTTTGTCCGCCGAGGCGCCGGGAACCCGCCGCGCCGCCCGTGTCCCTCGACGGAGCGCCGACGGCAGGCGGCGGCCCTAACGGCGACAGTCGCCACCGCTGCGGCCGCTGTCCGCACGCCGACGAGGCTCCGGCTGGCAGGTGGCGCAGAGCCGGGTCGACGGGCGATGCGCCAGCTCCTCGATCGGGATGTCGCGGTCGCACCCTCCACAGGTGCCGTAGCGGCCCTGTTCCAGGTAGTGCAGTGCGCGGGCGATGTCGCCCAGGGCCCGTCGCGTGGCGGCGGTCAACGCGGCGGCCGCCTCGCCGTCGGAGCGCATCCGTCGGGCCTGCCGGTCCAGCAGCGCCAACTGGATGCTGTGCCGCTCGTACTGCTCCTCCAGGACGATCCGGAGCACTCCCAGCTCGGCCTGCCTGCTCACGACGTACACGATCGGTCCTTCTCCCTGCTCGGAACGAAAAGAAAGGGCGGAGCGCTGATGCGCTCCGCCCGCCGGTGCCGGTCCTGTGGATCTCGGACGGGTGGCGGCGGGCGGCGCTGACGAGGCGCCCGCCGGGTCGGCGGCGCGACGATCGGCGCGACGGTGCCCCGGCGGACGCGGGCGACCGACGGCACGGCGAGGCGACGGGTGATCGCACCCGCGACGAGGTGGGCCCGCGGCCCGGTGGTCGCGGGCGTCCGCGACGGGGCGGGAAACTCCTGGTACGCCGCGGTGCGGGGCTGCCGGGAGGGGCCGGGGGCGGTCACGGCGCCACCATAGACCGGACGCGCGCACACCGGCCAGCGCCCGGCGCCCCGGGGCCCGTCGTGAGGTTGCCGGATCGGTCGCGGCGGCCGTGACCCGTCGCACAGGCCCCGAAATCGACGTGCGCGTGACGACCCGGCGCTCTAGGTTTCCGCCGTGACCCTCGACATCGTGCGCCTGGCGGACCGCCCCGACCTCGGCCGTTCGCTCGACGAGGACTTCGACGGGGCGTGGCCGCCGTTCATGCTGTGGGACCCGATGGGCACGGTGTACTACGGCGTCGCCCACGACCTGTATCCCGAGTTCGTGTTCGCCGCGGTCGATCCCGCCGACCCCGCCCGCGCGGTCGCCCGGGCGTACGCGGTGCCGCTGCGCTGGACCGAGTCCGAGCTTCCCGACGGCGGCTGGGACCGGGTGATCCAGCGGGCCACCGTCAACCGCCTGACCGGCGCCGACACGAACATGGTCTCGGCGTTGGAGATCTGCATCCGGCCCGACCGGCGCGGCACCGGGTTGTCCGCCGTGATGCTGGCCGCCATGCGGAGGGCCGCCGCGGAACTGGGCTACGACACGCTCGTCGCGCCGGTCCGGCCGAGCGGCAAGCACACCCGGCCCGAACTGCCGATGGCGCAGTACGCGGCGCAGGTCCGCGAGGACGGCCTGCCGGTCGACCCCTGGCTGCGGGTGCACGTCCGCGCGGGCGGACGCATCGAGCGCGTCGCCACCCGGTCGATGACGATCGCCGGGACCCTCGCCGACTGGCGTCGCTGGACGGGCCTGCCGTTCGACACCAGCGGGCCGGTCCACGTGCCGGGGGCCCTCGTGCCGGTGCACTGCGACGTGGCGCACGACCACGCCGTCTACGTCGAGCCCAACGTCTGGGTCAGGCACCGCCTCTAGGCGGGTCGCGCCGGGGTCAGGGCGCGGGCCAGTTGCGCAGCAGGGCGTCGAGGGCGTCCAGGACCCGTGACCACGTCTCCTGCGTGTCGGGGGCGCTGTGGCTGAACCCGCCGCCCATCTCCAGGCTGACGTAGCCGTGGAAGACGCTGCCCAGCAGCCGGACCGCGTGCGTCTGGTCCGGCTCCGTCAGGTCGTAGCCGCGCAGCAGCGCCCGCGTCATCTGCGCGTGTCTGCCGCCGGCGCTCGCCGCCGCCGTCTGCGGGTCGAGCCTGAGCTGGGCTGCGGCGTAGCGGCCGGGATGTTCCCGGGCGTAGTCGCGGTAGACGTTCGCGAGGGCGGTCAGGGCGTCCTTGCCGGCGCGCCCGGCCAGGGCGTCGGCGGCCCGGTCGGCGAGTTCCGCCAGGGCGAGCAGGGCGATCCTGGTCCTCAGGTCCTCGGAGTTCTTCAGGTGCGAGTACAGGCTCGCGACCTTGACGTCGAACCGCCTGGCGACCGCCGAGACGGTCACCTGGTCGAAGCCGACCTCGTCGGCCAGTTCCGCTCCCGCCAGGGTCAGGCGTTCCGGGGTCAGTCCTGCGCGTGCCATGCTCCTCCGCCCGCTCGGCAAAACCCATTATGCATTTGCCTAATACTTTTAGGCAAATTAGCCTGCCGTGCATGAAGCCGCTGACCGAGCAGGAGATCCGCACCGCCTTCGTGAACTGCACCAAGGGCGAGGCGAAGCGTCTGTCCGTCCCGCGCGACCTGGCCGACCGGCCCTGGGACGACCTGGACTACCTCGGCTGGCGAGATCCGCAGGCCCCTCACCGCGCCTACCTCGTCACCGAGCTGGACGGCCGGCCGAGGGCCCTCGCGCTGCGCTGCCCCAGCCCCGCCCCCTCGCAGCCACGGCGCGGCATGTGCTCGATGTGTCTGACCACCCCCACCGGCGGCGTCTCCCTGATGGTTGCGCCGAAGGCGGGCAAGGCCGGGCAGCAGGGCAACACGGTCGGCACCTACCTGTGCAGCGACCTCGCCTGCTCGCTGTATGTGCGGGGCAGGAAGGACCCGGGCGCCGGCGCACGGCTGCCGGAGTCACTCACCCTGGAAGAGAAGATCCAGCGGACCATGGCGAACGTCGCCGCGTTCATCGCCACCGTGACCGCCTGATCCCCTGCCGACGGCTCCGTGCTGCTGAGGGACCTGAAGCCGGGCCGGGAACTGCACACGAACGTGGAGTACCACGCCGGCGTGGGGCGGAGCACTGGCACCGGCATCGCCCTGCGGACAGGCGAGCCACCGCAGTAAGGGAGCCGCCGGCGCGACGGCATCGCCGATCCGCACCACTTGCGGCGCCCTGACCGGCGCGGGTACGCGTGTCACACCGCCCCTGGTGGAGGCCGCCAGCGCACCGGCCTCCGACGTCGCCGGGCCCGTGTTGCACGCCACCGGCTCGCCTCGGGCGGTCGGTGCGGCGCCCTCGACGGGGTTCGGCGTCGCGGCGGCGGCGGAGGCGCCCCGCGCGCTCTCGTCCGCCCGGTACGGCGGGCCGCCCCGCTCCGGCGAGGCCGGGCCTGCGGCGGTCAGCGCCACGAACGCCACCGCGACGACGGCCGCGGCCAGGGCCGCGCGACGCTCGGCACGCAGCCCGGTCGACGGGGCCTGATCCGGGTGGACCGGCAGCGGTGGCACCGGCCGCACACGCCGGTGGGCGGCCAGCAGGGCCTCGAGCTGCGCGGTGACGGCGGCCCGTTCGCCATTGGCGGCGGCGAAGGCGAGGGTGAGATAGAAGCGGAAGTTCACGGTCGCGGCGGCCGGCACCCGCAGCCCGACGAGCCGGCGACCGTCGGTGGCGTGCAGCAGGGTGAACGGCACCTCGGGGTGGTGCGCGGGCCCCACCAGGTCCGCGTACCTCCACTCGTGCCGCCATCCGCGCCCCGAGGAGAAGGCGACGCGGTGGTTGGTCACGACGGCCATTCCCGTGTCGAGGGCCCGCACGCCCCTCGGCAGCGCGCGGCCGGCGGGGTCGTCCGTGGCGACGGTCAGGCCCGGGGCGGGCAGCCCGGCGCCGTGCCGCGCGTCCGCCTCGACCAGGTCAGCGACCGGCAGTACCCGGTAGACGACCTCGTCGGCGTCGAGGTCCACCGGCAGGCCGGCACGTGGCTGCGTGCACCCGAGGAACCCGGCCGCCTCGATCCGCAGCCGGGCCAGGTGGTCGTGGTGCCGCTGCCAGGCCGCCACCTGCGCGTCGTACGCGCACCGCCGCCGGTCGTTCTCGCGCTCGGCCCACCTGATCCGCCACGCGGGCTGCGCCGACGCCGTGATCGCCATGCGGGAGTGCGAGGCTGCCGTCACGTCTCGTACAACCATCGGCCGCCCGATGAGGAAACTGGTGCAGGTCGATACTTCCCATTGCTACCGTTAGCGCCGGTTCGGCCCCCGACACCGACCACCGGGGGCCCTTCCCAGCCAGGCGACCCTGGGCTCAGGCCCCGTCGAGGGTCCGGGCGAACCGGCGGATGTCGTCGACCAGGAGCCCGGGCTGCTCCAGCCCTGGGAAGTGCCCCCCGCGGTCGTGCTCGGTCCACTGCACGATGTTCGGGAAGGCCTGGTCGGCCCAGGCCCGGACGGGCTGCGAGGGGTCGTGCGGGAAGACCGCCACCCCGAGCGGTACCGGCACCGGGGGCTGCTGCCGCGGCGCGGCGCTGACCGGGAGCATGTCCGCCGTCTCGTGGTAGAGCTGGGCGGAGGAGCCCGCCGTCCGGGTGAACCAGTAGAGCGACACGTTGGTGAGCAGGCGGTCCCGGTCCACGGCGTCCTCGGGGCTCTTGCCGGAGTCGGTCCACTCCTTGAACTTCTCCACGATCCACGCGAGCTGCCCGACCGGGGAATCGGTCAGGGCGTACGAGAGCGTCACCGGGCGGGTGGCCTGGATCTTCATGTAGCCGGACTCGTCGTCGACGAAGCGGGCCAGCCGGGCGAGCCGCCGGCCGGTGTCCTCGTCGAGCGCGCCCAGCTCGCGCGGGTCGCCGGGGGGCGGCGTGATGAGGAAGTTGACGTGCGCCCCGATCGCGTGCCCGGCGTCCGCCGCCGCGAGCGCGACCGTCACCCAGGAGCCGAAGTCGGTGCCCTGCGCCAGGTAGCGGTCGTAACCGAGCCGGTCCATCAGCTCGGCCCACGCCCCGGCGATGCGCGGCACGCCCCAGCCGGTCCCGGTGAGCGGGCCGGAGAAGCCGTAACCGGGCAGGGACGGGATCACCACGTGGAAGGCGTCCGCCGGGTCACCCCCGTGGGCGCGCGGATCGGTCAGCGGCCCGACGAGGTCGACGTACTCCAGGAAGCTGCCCGGCCAGCCGTGGGTGAGGACGAGCGGCGTCGCGTCCGGCTCCGGGGAGCGTACGTGCAGGAAGTGCACCGTGGCGCCGTCGATCTCCGTGACGAACTGGGGGTACTCGTTCAGCCGCGCCTCGGCCGCCCGCCAGTCGTACCCGCTGCCCCAGTAGTCGGCCAGCTCCCGCAGGTAGGCCTGCGGCACGCCGCGTTCCCAGCCGTCCGCTCCCGGCTCGTGCGGCCAGCGGGTGTCGGCCAGTCGTCGGCGCAGGTCGTCGATGTCGGCCTGCGGTATCTCGATGCGGAACGGCTTCATCCCAGCGCCCTCCAGGGTCACGGCTCGCGCGAGATTCACATCCTTGACGGCGTACGCGGGGGCGCGCACCTTCCGCCGTGCGGTCTGCCGCGCGGGCACCCGGCAGGCTCAGGCGGGGGTGGGCCGCCGCGTCGGAGCTCTGTGGGGTCACGCCGGGACCCGGCAGTATCGTCGTCCGATGCGGACGAGGCGGAACACGCGGTGAACCCCCACGGAGGAACCCCTCGGGTCGTCACGGAGGAGGACCTCGCCGGCTTCACCGCCGGCCAGTTCCTGGACGTGCTGAAGGCCCTCACGGCGATCCTCACGCTGCCCCGGTCGGCCGCCGACCACGTCGACGCCCTCGTCGTGGCCACCGGTCAGGGCGAGGAGTGGCGGCTCCGCCACGCCATCCGCGACTGGGAGGCGAACCCGGGGCTGCGTCACCTCCTGGTGACGAACGGGAACCCGGCTGAGCAGACGTACGTCGACCTCACGCTCGACCACCTGCGCGGCCTCGGCCTCCGGCGCGCCGAGGGGGTCTGCCTCCAGGCCGACGCCGCCCCCCACACCGGCCGGCAGGCCGCCTGGATCGCCGACCGGGTGCGGGGCCTCGGCGTCGCGAGCCTCGCGCTCGTCGTCTCCCCCTACCACCTGCCCCGCGCCTACCTCACGGTCCTCAAGGCGCTGGACAGGAGGAACCTCCGCCTGCCCGTCATCCCCGTCCCCGTGGCCGTCTCCCCGGACACGCCCGTCCCGGAGACCGGGGCCACCGCCTACGACCTCGTGCCGGGGGAGGTGAAACGGATCCTCACCTACATGGACGAGGACCAGGTCGCCACCCTGGGGGAACTCCAGCAGTACCTCCGGTGGCTGTGGAGTCACCACGGGTCCCTTCTCGCCGGCGCCCCGGGCTGACCCGCCCGGCACGCCCCCGGCACATGTGCGGGGCGGGTCGTCCCCGGCCGCCCACGAGGCGCAGGGGCCCCGCCGAAGTGGCGGGGCCCCTGCGTCGACGCTCGGTCAGGTGCCGGTCAGCACCAGCCGTTGACCGGGCCGTTCACTCCGCTCCACACGTAGGCGTCGGACACCCAGGTGCCGTCGCTCAGCCGGTTCCACAGCGCCGTGGTGCCGTACCGTCCGGCGTGGGAGGTGCCGTTGGCGGAGCAGGAGACGGTGACGGTCGCGCCGTCGCCCACCGACCCCCGCAGGGCGTACCCGGTGCCGGGACCACCCCGCTTGTTCACCGTGCCCCCGCCGTTGGCGTCCACCACCGCCTGGTTGAAGCCCAGCGCCCCGTAGTTGTAGAGGGCGCCGCCGGCACCTCGCCAGGTCGAGCCGTGCCGCGCGCCGCCCTGGTAGGGACCGGCGCCGTTCTCGAACGCCCACTTGCCGATGCCGTGCCCGCCGATGGAGACGTACGCGCTGTTCTGCCGCAGCCCGAAGTGGACGTGCCGGCCGGAGGCCGCCCCGCCGCAGGTGACGTCGGTGCCCGTGTAGCCCAGGTACGCGCCCTGGCCGACGGCGGCGCCGTTGACCGAGATGCTGCTCCACAGGTGGTAGTAGTCGGTCGAGTAGCCCCGGTCGTGGATCACCCGGATCCACCCCGTGCACATCGTGTACGCCGTGCCGGCCCGCGCCGCGCGGACCACCTGGTCGCCGCCGGCCAGGTCGATCGAGCTGTACGGCGCCTCGGAGCCGCCCCAGCCGTGCGGGCCGCCGGTCAGCGTCCAGGTCTGGCCGACCGCGAAGGGCAGGGCCATCCCGGTCCGGTAGTCGCCGCCCGCCTGCATGGTGCTCGGGGTGCGCGTGAAGACCGCCTTCTCCTGCTTGTTCACCAGGGGCGACTCGGCGGCCAGCTCGCCGAAGCCGGCTTCGCCGTCGAAGTACACCCGCCAGGTGCCGGCCTCGGCACGGGCGATGAAGATCGCCCCGGTCGGGTGGACGTCCTTCTCGTGGGAGGTGACGGCCACTGCGGTGCCGAAGGCCCACTGGCCGTTGCGGCGGGTGACGGTGACGCGGGTCTCGGAGCTCTCGGCGTGCTCCGCCGCAGGGCTGTCGGCGTGCTCCGCCGCCGCAGCCTGGGCCTGCCCGCGCAGCTTGGCGGTGACCGCGTCCTCGACGCTCACCCGGACCGGGTCGGGGGTTGGCGCGGCCGCGTGCGCGGCGGTGCCCGCGACCAGGACCTCCGTCGCCAGCAGGGCTGTGGCGATGCCGACCCATCGTCTGACTTGCACCATTGACGACCTCTTTCAAATCGAAGGACATCGCTAAGTGGTGCTGACGATAGACAGAACGAGGAATATTGTCTACATGTTGACCCGGCGGCAATGAAGGTATGTTTCGGCACGGGGCCGGTCGGCGGGCGGGACCCGACCGGACCGGGGACACCCCGCCGCCCGAATCTGCTGGTAGCCGGCCTCCCGGCGCGTTCCGGGTGGGAGACTGGGGCGGTCGCCGAGGAGGGATCGCGTATGTCTGCTGGTCGCTACCTCGCGGTCGCCGGTCCGCGCGAACTCCGTGCGGGCGAGGTGTCCGCGACCGAGCCCGGGCCCGGCCGCGTGACCGTCGACATCACGTACACGGGGATCTGCGGCACGGACGTCCACGGTTACACCGACGGGCACATGCTGCCGCCGGCGGTCTTCGGGCACGAGTGGACCGGTTCGGTCTCGGCGGTGGGCGCCGGCGTGGACGGGCTGCGGGTCGGCCAGCGCGTGGTGGGCGCGGTGGGGCCGGCGTGCGGCCGTTGCCGCCAGTGCGTCGCCGGGCACGCCCGCCACTGCGACACCGTGTTCGCCGAGGCCAACGGGGTCGACACCGACGCACCGCCGCACGGCGCCTTCGCCACCCGGGTGCAGGTGACGGCGCGGCGGGTCATCCCGGTTCCGGAGGGCCTGTCGGCGGTGGAGGCGGCGCTCGTGGAGCCGGCCACGGTCACCTTCCACGCCGTGCGGCGGGTGGCGGCGGAGTACGGCAGCACCACGCTGGTCCAGGGCGCCGGCCCGATCGGGCTGCTCACCGCCCAGCACGCCCGCAACGCCGGGGCGGGGCCGATGATCATCTCGGAGCCTTCCGCAGCGCGCCGTACGCTGGCCGGCAGGCTCGGCTTCACCCACGTGGTCGAGCCCGCCGACCTGCCGGCCGCGCTGGACGAGCTCACGTCGGGCATGGGTGCCGACGTCGTGTACGAGTGCAGCGGCGTTCCGTCGCTGCTCCAGCCGTCGGCGGAGCTCGTGCGCCGGGGCGGGACGCTCGCGCTGCTCGGCTACCCGCTGGAGAACTCGAGCGTCAGCTACGGCGACTGGCAGAGCCGGGAGCTGACGGTGATCGGGTCACTGGCCTACCAGCACGAGGACTTCGTGGGCGCGATGCACGCGATCGCCGCACGTCGCATCGACGTGGCGGCACTGCACACGGGCACCTTCGGGCTGTCGTCGCTGAAGGACGTCCTCGACGAACTCGACTCGGGCCGCAGCGAGCACACCAAGGTGCTGATCGACCCGAACCAGCCGGACCGGGCCTGAGCCTGCGGGCGGCGCGGCGGCGAGGGGTCAGTGCGGGAAGACCCGAGGCGTACGCCGCTCGACCTCGTCGCGGAAGTCCTCGATCCGGGAGGCCACCTGTCGCATGCCGACGGTGTGCTCCAGGCGGTCGAGATAGAGCGAACGGCGGGCCAGGCCGTCGAGGTCGAAGCTGAAGTAGATCGCCATCAGCGGGTTGACGAACAGGGTGCTGCCCCGGGTGCGGCGGGTCACGTGCACGTCCCCGTCGGCGCCACGGATGGCGGCGGCGATCTGCCCGTGCACGATGCTGGGCCGCAGCGGCGTGGCCGCCTGCCCGTACGCGACCGCGTCCCGGTACAGCCGCGCCTCCCGGCTGCGGCCCGGAATGGACAGTGCCCCGAGGTACGCGCCGTCGCGGTCGAGGGCGGCGATGTTCTCCAGCACCTGGGTGTGGTTGACCCCGTGGTACGCGTCGATGCCGAACCCGAGGCACACCACCAGCTTCACCGGCACGTCCAGGCCGGCCACCGCCGCGAGGCTCGTCATGTCCTCGACGGGGGTGCCGAGGCCGGCCTCGTCGCCGCGCATGAGGATGTCGGTGCCCCCGTCGACAAGCACCACCGCGTCCACCCCGAGCGCGTCGACCAGATGCCGGTACGCGTCGCGCAGCGGCTCCACGCCCACCCGCGGGAAGGCGTACACGGTGCTCGGCTGGTCGTTGGCGGCGAGCCAGCGGGCCAGCGCCCGCTCCGGGAAGTACTCGTCGGGGCCGGCGGTGTCCGGGGTGACGGCGGCGACGTCCTGCGCCGCCCAGGCGTCCAGGTCGAGCAGTTCGAGCCGCGTGAAGGAGAGGTTGGCCAGGTGCACGGTCCGACCGGCGTCGCGTAACGCGACGGCCAGCGGAATCGCGGCGTACACGTCGAAGCCGCCGCCCGCGCCCGCGATCAGCACGGTGCGGGCCGGCTCCAGCGCGGCGAACAACGGCGGTACGGCCAGCGACCGCATCGAGCCTCCTCAGGTGGCCGGCACAGGGTTGCCGTGGCGGGCGGGGCGGTTCCGTTCAGAACAGCGTCGACGGCCCGACCGGCTCCGGCTCGGGCAGCGGCTCGACCTCGGGCAGGCGCGCCCGCACCTCGTCGTGGAACCGGCGGGCGAGCTCGGGCGCGTCGGCGTTGTCCGGGGTGTGCACGAAGACCGTCGGCGATCGGCCCTCGCGCAGCCACCCGGTCACCACGTCGAGCCACGGCTGCCAGCCCTCGACCGTACGTGCGGGGTCGTCGCGGCCGAGGTAGCGGACGATCGGCCGGTCGGTCAGCGCGCGGGTGCGCAGCGGGGTGCGCGGCTTCCTGGTCCACGCCTCACGTTCCGCGTCGCTGGTCGGCGGGGTGCGGAAGAACGCGGTCGTGTCGAAGGGCACCCACTCGGCGCCGACGGTGGCGAGCGCCTCCTCCAGCGTCCGCGCCGCCCGGGGATCGTCGAAGAAGGCGGGGTGCCGGACCTCCACGGCGTACCGGTGGGCGGTGGGCAGCCCGCGCAGGAAACGGGCCAGCGCGGGCACGTCGGCCGGGCCGAACGAGCCCGGCAGCTGGATCCAGAGGGCGTGGGCCCGTGGGCCGAGGGGCTCGACGGCGTACAGGAAGGCGCGGAGTTCCTCGTCGGCGCCGGTGAGCCGGCGCTCGTGCGTGACGACCTTCGGCAGCTTGGGCACGAACCGGAAGTCGGGGTCGGTCTGCTCCGCCCAGGAGGCGACCGTCTCCCGGGCCGGGGTGGCGTAGAAGGTGGTGTTCCCCTCGACCGCCGTGCACCAACCGGCGTACGCGCGCAGCCGCTCGTGGGCCGGCAGCGGGTGCGCCAGGAAGCGCCCCTGCCACGACTTGTGCGTCCACATCGCGCACCCCACGTGCAGGCGCATCGGATCCTCCCACCGCTCGACGGCCCGACGCGGGGTGACCCGCGCCGCGGGTACGGTATCCGGCCGCGCCGGCGGCGGCCGACCGCGATGCCCTCGGAGCCGTTGTCGAGCAGGTTCGGAATCCGCGACGGCAGAATGGTGGGCTCCTTGGCCCGGCCGTCGTAG
>NZ_JBEZEV010000138.1:0-10900 GCF_040649055.1 Micromonospora sp. NPDC049060 | reverse complement strand
GGGGTGGCGCCGGGGCCGGTCCGCCGTCGGAGGAGCAGACAATGACAACGCAGCGCACCCGGTCGCTCGGGCGCCCGACCCTCGACGCCGTCGCCGCCCGCGCCGGCGTCGGTCGCGGGACGGTCTCCCGGGTGGTCAACGGCTCACCCCAGGTGAGCCCCGAGGCGCGCGCCGCGGTGCAGCAGGCCATCGCCGAGCTGGGGTATGTGCCGAACCGGGCCGCCCGTGCCCTGGTGACCCAACGCACCGACTCGATCGCCCTGGTGGTGTCGGAATCCGGCGACCGGGTCTTCACCGAGCCGTTCTTCGCCGGCATCGTCCGGGGCGTCAGCTCGGGGCTGCTGGAGACCCCGTTGCAGCTCTGGCTGGCCATGGTGCAGTCGCCGATCGAGCGGGAGCGGGTCGAGCACCACCTGACCAACCAGCACGTCGACGGGGTCCTGCTGCTGTCGCTGCACGACTCCGACCCGCTGCCCACCCTGCTGGAGGAGCGCGGCCTGCCCACCGTGCTCGGCGGTCGCCCGGCCCGGATGCTGCAACCCGGCGCGCAGCCCGCGTACTACGTCGACGTGGACAACGTGGGCGGCGCCCGGCGGGCGGTCGAACACCTGGCCGGCCGGGGGCGGCGGCGCATCGCCACCATCGCCGGCCCGCAGGACATGGGTGCCGGCCTGGGCCGGCTGACCGGCTACAAGGAGGCCGTCAGGGCCGCCGGGGGCGGGGTCGACCCCGCCCTGATCGCGTACGGCGACTTCAGCGAGGGCAGCGGGGCGGCCGGCATGCGTCGGCTGCTGGAGGACTGCCCCGACCTCGACGCCGTCTTCGTCGCCTCCGACCTGATGGCGTTCGGCGCGCTGCGCGCGCTGCGCGAGGCGGGCCGGCGGGTGCCGGAGGACGTCGCGGTGATCGGCTTCGACGACGCCCCGATCTCCCGGCAGGCCGAGCCGCCGCTGACCACGGTCTTCCAGCCGGTGGAGGAGATGGGCCGGCAGATGGCCCGCCTGCTGGTCAGCCGCATCCGCGGCGACGAGCTTCCGTCCCCCCACATCCTCCTGGACACCCAACTCATCGAACGCGCCTCCGCCTGATCCCGGGGCGCCGCACCTGCCTGACCCCGGACCACCGCCGTCGCCGGTGACGACCGGCCCCGCGCCGCCCTCTCCGCCCCGGGCGGCACCCGCCGCTGTGCCTGTCGAGCTGAGTCGTCTACGACATCAGCTCGACAGCGCCGACACGGCAGCATGCCCCGCTGCCCCGCTGCCCGCACGCCCGTCTGTCGGCCCGTCCCGCCGCCCGTCAGGCCGACCAGCGGCGTAGTTCGCGCTTGGCCAGCGAGGAGCGGTGGACCTCGTCGGGGCCGTCCGCCAGGCGCAGCGTCCGCGACTGGGCCCAGAGGGCGGCGAGCGGGGTGTCCTGGCTGACGCCGGCCCCGCCGTACGCCTGGATGGCCTTGTCGATCACCCACTCGGCCATGGCGGGAGTGCCGATCTTGATGGCCTGGATCTCGGTGTGCGCGCCCTTGTTGCCGACCGTGTCCATCAACCAGGCGGTCTTGAGCACCAGCAGCCGGGCCTGTTCGATGCGCACCCGGGACTCGGCGATCCACTCGCGCACCACGCCCTGCTCGGCGAGCGGCCGGCCGAACGCGACCCGCTCGAGCGCCCGCCGGCAGAGCAGCTCCAGGGCCCGCTCCGCCATGCCGACCAGCCGCATGCAGTGGTGGATCCGGCCGGGACCGAGCCGCGCCTGGGCGATCGCGAAGCCGGCGCCCTCCGCTCCGACCAGGTTCTCCACGGGTACGCGGACGTCGGTGAAGTCGACCTCGGCGTGGCCGCCGTGCGAGGCGTCGCTGTAGCCGAACACCGTCATGCCCCGCCGCACGGCGACGCCCGGGGTGTCCCGGGGCACCAGGATCATGCTCTGCTGGCGGTGCCGGTCGGCCTCCGGGTCGGTCTTGCCCATCACGATGAAGATCTCGCAGCGCGGGTCCATCGCCCCCGACGACCACCACTTGCGCCCGTTGACCACGTAGTGGTCGCCGTCGCGGGTGATCCGGGTCGCGATGTTCGTCGCGTCCGAGGACGCCACCTCCGGCTCGGTCATGCAGAACGCGGAGCGGATCTCGCCCTCCAGCAGCGGTCGCAGCCAGCGCTCCTGCTGCTCCGGCGAGCCGAACTCGGCGAGCAGTTCCATGTTGCCCGTGTCGGGCGCGGCGCAGTTGAGCGCCTCCGGGGCCAGGTGTGGGCTGCGCCCGGTCAGCTCGGCCAGCGGGGCGTACTGGAGGTTGGTCAGACCGGCGCCGTGGCGCGGGTCGGGGAGGAAGAGGTTCCACAGGCCGCGCTTGCGCGCCTCGGCCTTCAGCTCGGCCATCACCGGGGGCCGGGCCCACGGGTCGCCGGCGGCGGCCACCTGTGCGGCGTGCACCGGCTCGGCCGGGTAGACGTGCTCGTCCAGGAACGCGGTCAGCTCGGCCCGCAGCTGCTCGGTGCGGGTGTCGTAGGCGAAGTCCATCAACGCTCCCTGGCGGCGGTCAGCCCGTGTTCGACCAGCGGTGCCACCATGTCGCCGATCCGGTCGAAGCCCTCGCCGAGCGTCTGCCCGAGCGTGTGCCGGTAGTGGATGCCCTCGCAGATCACCGCGAGCTTGAAGCAGCCGAGCGCGACGTGCCAGTGCAGCGGCCCGACGTCGACGTCGCCGCGCCCGGCGTACCGCTCGATCAGCTCCGTCCCGGTGGGGAACCCGGCGCGCGGGCCGAGCCCGTCGGCGACCGGGTTGCCGGCGGCCGATTCGCTGTCGCCGAGCACGTCCCAGTAGGTCAGCAGCAGCCCGAGGTCGGCCAGCGGGTCGCCGAGGGTGGCCATCTCCCAGTCGAGCACGGCCCGTACGGCCACCGGGTCGACGGTGGCGAGCAGGTTGTCCAGCCGGTAGTCGCCGTGCACGATCCGGCCGGCGTTGGCGCCCTCCGGCACGGTGCCGGCGAGCAGGTCCCGCAGCTCCTCGATGCCGGGCAGCGGCCGGCTGCGGGACCGGTCGAGCTGGCCGGCCCACCGGCGGACCTGCCGCGCGAGGTAGCCCTCCGGCCGGCCGAAGTCGCCCAGCCCGACCGAGGCGGGCTCGACCGCGTGCAGCGCGGCGAGGGTGTCCATCATCGCCAGCGCCAGCTCCCGCCGCTGGTCGGCGGTGAGCGGGTCGGTCTGGGCGCGGGTGCGCAACACCTCGCCGTGCACCCGTTCCATCAGATAGAAGGGCGCGCCGATCACCTCGGCGTCCTCGCAGAGCAGCAGCGCGGCGGGCACCGGCACGTCGGTCGGCGCCAGCGCGGAGATCACCCGGTACTCCCGGGCCATGTCGTGCGCGGTGGCCAGCACGTGCCCGAGCGGCGGGCGGCGCAGCACGACCTCGTGCCCGCCGGCGTCCAGCAGGTAGGTCAGGTTGGACTTGCCGCCGGCGATCAGCCGGGCCCGCAGCGGACCGTCGGCCAGCTCGGGCCGGTGCCGGGCCAGGTGGGCGGCGAGTCGGTCGAGATCCAGCCCGCGGGGGGAGGCGGCGGGGCTGCTGCCCGGCCCGTGCGCGTCGACGGCCGGCTCGGTCATCCGATTAGTTGATGGCAGCTCCGCCATGTTGTCAAGGTCGGGAGTTGACCCTCGGGACATGCCGCGGCAACAGGGGCGAAACGGCCACCGGCCAGGCTGGGGCCCAGCCTGCCGGCCAGCGGTGCCGGCCCGCCGAGCGGAGGGTTCAGACATGTTGCTGCGAGTTCGGGTCACCCTGCCGGACCGTCCGGGCACGCTCGGTCAGGTGGCGCGCACCATGGGCGTGTCCGGTGCGGACATCGTCCAGGTGGTCGTCCTGGAGCGGCTCGGCGGGCGGGCGGTGGACGACTTCACCGTCGTCTGGCCGGGCGCGGCGCGGGTCGAGCGGCTGCTCGCCGGGCTGGCGGCGATCCCCGGCGTCCGGGTGGACGGGGTGTGGCGGGCGATCGGCGCGCCCACCACCTCCGGGCAGGACGCCGAGCTGCTGGCCCAGGTCGCGGCCAACCCGGTCGACGGCGTCGCCACACTTGTCGACGCCGTTCCCGGGCTGCTCGCCGCCGACTGGGCGGTCGCCGCGGTGGTGCCGGTGGACTGGGCCGCCCGGACCGGCGCCGCCGGGGAGGCGACCGTCGGATACGCGAGCTGGCGCGCGCCCGTACCGCCGCCGCTGCCGGAGGTGACCCCGCTGCGGGCCCGGGCGATCAGCACGCCCGGCGGCGCGCACGTCGCGGTCGCGCCGTTCGGCCGGGCCGGCCTGGTGCTGGTGGCGGCCCGGGAGTGCGCCGGGACGCCGGCCGCGGCGGCGTTCCACGCCACGGAGGTGGACCGGCTGGCGCAGCTCGTCCGGGCCGCCGCGGTGATCCTCGGCGACCGGCTCGACCTGGTCGGATCGCCGGTGCCCGCCAAACCCTGAGTCGGCCTTCACGTCGCTGAGCCGGCCCGGCTTGGACCTTTGCGCCGGCCTGGCGTGGGCCTCTGCGCCGGCTCGGCGGTGGCGGTCACTGTGGCGCAGGTCGCGCGACGGAACCGGAGCCGTCACCCCCGGGCAACCGGCCCGCAACAGCCACCGACGAGGGTCGTAGGCGGAAGGGAGCGAACCATGACGCTGTGGCGGATCCGGGCGACCGTGGACGACCGGCCGGGCTACCTGTCGGTACTCACGGCCAGCCTGGCGTTGCGGGGGGTCAACATCCTCACCGTGCAGGTGCACACCACCGAGCGGGGCGCCGTCGACGACTTCCTGGTCGACGCGCCGGACACGCTCGACGAGGCCGGCCTCGTCGCCGCCGTGCACCGGGGGCGGGGCCGGGACTGCTGGGTGGCGCGCAGCGAGGCGCGCGGGCTCGCCGACCAGCCGACCCGGGCACTCGGCCTGGCCACCCGGCTGGTGCGGGACCCGGACGCGACCGGGGAGGCGCTGCGCGTCCTGCTCGGCGCGGACGCGGTCACCTGGCGACCCGCGTCGGCGGGCTGCGTCGGCGGGCTCGCCGACACCACCATGCTGCTGGACGACCCGGCCGGCGGGTCGTACGCGCTGCGCCGCGCCGTGCCGGGCTTCACCCCGGCCGAGTACGCCCGAGCCCAGGCCCTGGTCGAGCTGTCGGCCGCCGTCGCGCGCCGGGCCGCCGAGCAGGTCACCCTGGTGCTGCCCGACGGCGCCGAGGCGACCGTACGGCCCGCGACCGTCGACGACCTGCCCGGCGTGGTGGAGCTGCACGAGGGCTGCTCGGCGCGCAGCCGGCACCGGCGTTACCTCGGCGGCGCGGGGACGCCGACCCCGGCCCGGCTGCGCCGGCTGCTGGAGCCGGCCCGGGGCGTGACCCTGCTCGCCACGGCCGGCGACGCCGGGGCGACGCAGCCGGCCGGCGACACCGGGGCGGAGTCGGTGGTGGCGATGGCGAACCTGCTCGCCGAGGGCGACGAGGCCGAGGTGGCGCTGCTGGTCCGCGACGACTGGCAGCGTCGGGGCCTCGGCTCGGCCCTGCTGCGCCGGCTGGTCCGGCACGCCGAGCAGGCCGGCTACGCGGCCCTGGTGCTGCACGTCCACGCGGAGAACGCTCCGATGCTGCGCACCGTGCGGCGGCTCGGCCGGCCGGCCCCGACCGAGCGGGACGGCGCCCTGGTGACCCTCACCGTGCCGCTCGTCGAGGGCGCGTCCGCGCGGCACGGGTGAGGCGTCGCCCGCGGGCACGGGAGCTGTCCGGCGGCGCAGCGAGCGGGCGGATGCCGGTTCGCCGCCGGGGTGTAAGGAAGGGCACCCTGCAATCGCCATGCGTCAGCAGGGTGCCCTTCCTTGCACCTCAGGTCGTCGGGTAGCTGTTGTAGTCGGGGAAGTTGCCGTAGAGGCGGCCGTCGCCGCCCTGGGTCACCGCGTGCACCAGCAGGTCGCCGCCGACGAAGGCGCCCTTCCAGGACGCGCCCCGGCCGCCGAACGGCTCGTCCCGGTCGCCCCGGGAGCGCGGCTTGTTGATGCCGACCTTGAACGCCTGGAGGTCGACCGCGAGCTTGCCGGCCAGCTCCTCGTCGTCGCAGGCCAGCGAGGCGACCAGCGCGCCGTTCGAGGCGTTCATCGCGGCCAGCAGTTCGTCGGTGGTGTCCACCACGACGATGGTGTCGACCGGGCCGAACGGCTCGGCGTGCATGAGCCGGGACCGGCCGGGCGGGGCCAGCAGCACCGACGGGGCCACGTACGCGGAGGTGTCCTGCCCGTCGAGGAACGGCGCGCCGGTCAGCTTGCCCCGGTGCAGCGGCACCGCGCCGCCGCGTACCGCCTCGTCGACCTTGCGGCGCAGCTCGTCGGCCTTGGCGGCGCTGATCAGCGGGCCGAAGTCCAGCTCGGGCAGCGGGTCCCCGGCGGTCCAGTCGTCGCCGACGGCGAGCGGGTGTCCGAACCGGACGGAGCGCACCACCGGCAGGTACATGTCGAGGAACTCGTCGACGAGGTCCCGCTGGACCACGAAGCGCGGGTACGCGGTGCAGCGCTGCTTGCCGTACTCGAACCCCTTCTTCAGGTGTCCGGCGAGCAGGTCCCACTGGGAGAAGTTCCAGATGCCCCAGGCGTTGAGGCCCTCCTGCTCGATGAAGTGCCGCTTGTCGGAGTCGAGCAGCGCGGCGGCGACCTTGCCGCCGTTGGAGCGCCCGCCGACGAACGCCACCGCGCCGATCTCGGGCGCCCGGACCAGCACCTCGGACAGCTCCTCGCCGCCGCCGGAGACCAGGGTGGCGGGCAGCCCGGCCCGGCGCATCAGCGCGTGCGCGACGGTGAGGCAGACCGCCCCGCCCTGCGACGGGGTCTTGGCGATGACCGCGTTGCCGGCGAGCAGCTGCACCAGCTCGGCGTGCACGAGCACGCTCATCGGGTAGTTCCACGACGCGATGTTGCTGACCGGTCCCGGCAGCGGCTCCCGGCCGTCGGCGAGCATCCGGTCGATCTCGTCGACGTACCAGCGGACGCCGTCGAGCGCCCGGTCCACGTCGGCGCAGGCCAGCCGCCACGGCTTGCCGATCTCCCAGACCAGCAGCAGGGCGAGCAGGTCGCGGTGGGCGGTGAGCGCGTCCAGGGCGTCGGTGACCCGGGCCTTGCGGTCGGCGAGCGGGGTGTCGGCCCAGGCCCGGTGCACGGCGGCGGCGTGCGCGACCGCGGCGCGGGCGGACTCCGCGTCGAGGCGGGCCAGGTTGACCAGCACGGTGTTGTCCACCGGCGTGCGTACGGGGCTGGGGGTGCCCACCGCGTGCCAGTCGCCGCGGACGAGGTTGTGCAGGGTGGTGACACCGTCGACCGGGGAGCCGAACGCCTCGGGCGCGGCGGCCACCGCGCGGGCGAGAGTCTCGGACCAGGCGGTGCCGTCGGCGAGTCGTAGAGCCATCGCGATCTCCTCAGGTTGGCCGGGGGAGCGGCAACGTCGATGGCACCGCTGGTGTGGGCGTACTGTCGCGCGCCGGAAAGGGGCGGGCAACAGTACGTTCGTATGCCGGAACGCCAGGCCCGCCGCCCGCCCGGCCGCGACGCGCATCTTCGCCCACCCGTCCCTGCGATGACCTGCCCGTACGTCGCAATCCAATCCATATTTATCGATGGTGTGACGTGCGCCCGGTGTGCAGGTAAGGGCTTTCCTGTCAGCGCCCCTGCGCGGGCGCACCGCAGGCGCATCGCAGGCGCACCGCGAGCGTCTTCACAAACCGGCGACCGCCGCATTACATTGTCGGTCATCCATGGGAGCGCTCCCGGGCCCGTGGCCGCACCCCCACCACCCTCGCCGGCAGGCCCCGACCACCATCCCGCGCGCCGTCCCCGGTGCCGCCGGCGACGCCACCGACAGGAGCCCCGTCATGCGTCAGCCCAGACGTCCGCGCCGGCCGGGCGACCAGCCCTGGCTGCCCCGCCTGCTGGCCGCCGGCAGCGCCCTCGCCGCCGGCCTCGCCCTCGCCGTCACCGCCCCGGCGCCCGCCTCCGCCGCGACGCCCGCGGTCGGGGGCGCCACACGGACCGCGCCCGTCGCCGCCGCGGCGCCCGCCGCCGCCTTCAACTACGCCGAGGCGTTGCAGAAGTCGCTCTACTTCTACGAGGCGCAGCAGTCCGGCCCGCTGCCGGACTGGAACCGGGTCTCCTGGCGCGGCGACTCCGCGCTCACCGACGGCGCCGACGTCGGGCGCGACCTCACCGGCGGCTGGTACGACGCCGGCGACCACGTCAAGTTCGGCTTCCCGATGGCGTTCAGCGCCACCATGCTCGCCTGGGGCGCCGTCGAGTACCGCGCCGGCTACGTCGCCTCCGGCCAGCTGCCGCACCTGCTGAACAACCTGCGCTTCGTCAACGACTACTTCATCAAGGCGCACCCGGCGCCCAACGTCCTCTACGGACAGGTCGGCAAGGGCGACGACGACCACAAGTGGTGGGGCCCGGCCGAGGTGATGCCGATGGCGCGGCCCGCGTACAAGATCGACGCGAGCTGCGGCGGCGCGGACCTGGCGGGGGAGACGGCGGCGGCGATGGCCGCGTCGTCGATGGTCTTCCGGCCCACCGACGCCGCCTACGCCGACAAGCTGCTCGGGCATGCCAGGCAGCTGCACACGTTCGCCGACACGGTGCGCAAGAGCTACCACGAGTGCATCACCGACGCGACCAGCTTCTACCGCTCCTGGAGCGGCTGGCAGGACGAGCTGGTCTGGTCCGCGATCTGGCTGCACCGGGCCACCGGCGAGGCCGCCTACCTCGCCAAGGCCGAGAGCGAGTACGACAAGCTCGGCACCGAGAACCAGAGCACCACCCGCTCCTACAAGTGGACCATCGCCTGGGACAACAAGCAGTTCGGGGCGTACGTGCTGCTGGCCAACCTGACCGGCAAGCAGAAGTACGTCGACGACGCCAACCGCTGGCTCGACTACTGGACGGTCGGCGTCAACGGGCAGCGGGTGCCGTACTCGCCCGGCGGGATGGCGGTGCTCGACTCGTGGGGCGCGCTGCGCTACGCGGCGAACACGTCCTTCGCGGCCCTCGTCTACAGCGACAAGACCACCGACGCCACCCGCAAGGCCCGCTACAAGGACTTCGCCGTCCGGCAGATCAACTACGCCCTCGGTGACAACCCGCGCGCCTCCAGCTACGTCATCGGGTTCGGCGCCAACTCCCCGAAGAACCCGCACCACCGCACCGCGCACGGCTCCTGGTGGGACAGCCAGACCGTGCCCGTCGAGACCCGGCACACCCTCTACGGCGCGCTGGTCGGCGGCCCGTCGGCGGCCAACGACGCGTACACCGACAGCCGGTCGGACTACGTGATGAACGAGGTCGCCACCGACTACAACGCCGGCTTCAGCTCCGCGCTGGCCCGGCTCGCCCAGGAGTACGGCGGCACCCCGCTCGCCGGCTTCCCCCGCGCCGAGACGCCGGACATCGACGAGCTGACCGTGGAGACCACGGTGATGCAGGCCGAGCCGCGCGCCACCGGCCTCAAGGCCATCGTCTACAACAAGTCCGCCTTCCCGGCCCGGGCCCTGACCGACGGCAAGTTCCGCTACTACTTCCGCCCCGACGGCACCGGCCCGGTCACGGTCACCCCCGGCTACACCCAGGGCTGCCCGTCGCCGGCCACGGCCAGGCAGTTCTCCGGCGACATCTGGTACGTCGAGGTGGACTGCACCGGGCACACCATCGCGCCCGCCGGGCAGTCGCAGCACCGGATGGAGGTGCAGTTCAAGATCGGCGTGCCCGAGGGCGGCACCTGGGACCCGACGAACGACCCGTCGTACCAGGCGACGGCCGGGCCGAACCGGAAGGTCACGCTCTACTCCGGGGCCACCCGGATCTGGGGCGAGGAGCCCGGGCCGGCCACCCCGGACACCACCGCGCCGACCACCCCCGGCACCCCCGTCGCCTCGGCCGTCACCGCGACCGGGCTGACCCTGACCTGGCCCGCGTCCACCGACGCCGGCGGCAGCGGACTGGCCGGCTACGAGGTCACCCAGGCGCAGGTCGGCAGCGACGCGCTCGTCCTGTTCAACTCGGCCACCAACACCCTCGCCGTGAGCCGGCTGCTGCCCGAGCGGACGTACCGCTTCACGGTGCGGGCCCGCGACGGCGCCGGCAACCGCTCGACCGCCTCGCCCGTGGCCGAGGTGACCACGCCCGCCGCGCCGGCACCCGACACCGTCGCGCCGACCCGCCCAGGCACCCCGACCGCCTCGGCGGTCACCGCCACCGGGCTCACGCTGAGCTGGGCCGCGTCGACCGACAACGTCGGCGTCACCGGGTACCGGGTCTACCGGTCGGCCGCCGGCGGGGACACCCTGGTCGGCTCGCCCACCGGCACCACGCTGGCGGTGACCGGGCTGACCGCCGCGACCGCGTACCAGTTCCACGTGGTGGCCGTGGACGCGGCCGGCAACGCCTCGACGGCGTCCGCGCCGGTCGCCGTCACCACCGCCGACCCGCCCGCGTCCGGCGGCTGCGCCGTGACCTGGACGACCAGCGGCTGGGACAGCGGCTTCACCGCGAACGTCACCCTCACCAACACGGGCACCACCGCGATCGACGGCTGGACGCTCGCCTTCACCTTCCCCCACGCCGGCCAGAAGGTCGGCCAGGGCTGGTCGGCGACGTGGACCCAGACCGGCGCCGCGGTCACCGCCACCAGCCTCTCCTACAACGGCCGGCTCGCGCCGGGCGCGTCGACCAGCTTCGGCTTCAACGGCACCCACACCGGATCGAACCCGAAGCCCGCCGCGTTCACCCTCAACGGCACCCCCTGCACCGTCTCCTGACGCACCCGGTGGCCAGGTCGAGGAAGAGCCAGCTCTCCCGGGGGGAGTAGACGACCGCGTCCCCCGGCCGCTGACCGTCGGCGACGATCCGGGCCGCGCCCCGGTAG
>NZ_JBEZEV010000137.1:0-10904 GCF_040649055.1 Micromonospora sp. NPDC049060 | reverse complement strand
CAGCACCCGTTCCCGTGCGCCCACCGGCTCCTCGACGGCCAGGTATTCGCGGTGCCGACCACCTCCTGGCTCGCGGCGGCCGGGCCGACGGCGGTGGGCCCCTCGGCGGGCTGGCGGGGGGCGGGGATCCGGACGGGTGGCGGCGGGCTGAGCGTGCGGCCGTGCCAGAGGTAGCCGCCGGCGAGCAGGGTGGCCACCCCGATCAGGGCGAACAGGACGCGGTAGTCCAGCACCCCGACGAGCAGCGCCCCCGCGCCGATCGAGAGCGCCTGCGGGCCGCTGACCACGGCCTCCGAGGCCGCGGCGACCCGGCCGAGCAGCGCCTGCGGGGTACGCCGCTGGATCAGCGTGTGCAGCCCGACCATCGTCAGCGGCAGCGACACCCCGGCCAGCAGTACGGCGACGAAGCCGAGCCAGAGGTTCGGGTACACCAGCGCCAGCGAGGCCGGCCCGAAGAACGCCACCCCGGCGGCGAGCGTGCCCACCTCGCCGGCGCGGCGCACCACGGCCGGGGAGAGCAGCCCGCCGACCAGCCCGCCGATGCCCTGCACGGTGACCAGCACGCCGACGAACGCGGCGTCCCGGCGCAGCCCCTGGTCGACGTACGCGAAGATCAACGACTCGCTGAAGCCCATCGCCAGCGATCCCAGCCCGTAGCCGAGCAGTGCCCGGCGCAGCGCCGGCTCCCCGGCCAGGTGGCGCAGCCCGGCGCTCACCTCGGCCGGCCAGCGCAGCCCGGGCCCGGTGGGCGGCGTCTCCGTCGTGCGGAGCAGGCCCACCACGACGGCCGCCGACAGGAAGCCGACCATCCCGATCACGGCCAGCATCCAGCCGCCGACGGCGGCGTAGAGCCCGGCGCCGGCCAGCGGGCCGACCAGCCGCAGCCCCTGGCGCACGGTCTGGAGCACGCCGTTGGCGTCGGCCAGCAGTTCCACCGGCACGAGTTGGCGGATCAGGCCGCTGAGCACCGCGCTGAGGGTGATGTACGACAGGCCGTAGAGGGCCGCCACCACGTAGATGATCCACACGTCGGTCCGGTCCCGCACCACGAGGAGCGGGGTGAGCAGCACGGCCGTCACCAGGTTCGCCGCAACGAAGAACGGGCGCCGGGGGTAGCGGTCGACGATCCACCCCACCAGCGGGGCCAGGGTCATCGGGGCGATGACCGCGAAGATGGTGGCGCCGGCCAGCCCGTCCGACCCGGTCAGGTCCTTCACCCAGATGGCGAGGGCCAGCAACAGGATCGACTCGGCGGCCATGCTGGCGAGCAGGCCGCCGAAGAGCAGGCGGAAATCCGGGCGGCGCAGGACGGTGCGCATGGGGTCCCTCCGGCGGGGGTGGTGCGCGGCGTGGCGCGGTCTGGGTGGCGCGGTCGGCCGACGGCGTCGTACCGGACGCCGTGCCCTTCCACGGTCCTCTTTTCTGCGAGACACGCCCCCACCGGGACCTCCGGCGGGAGGCGCGCCGTCCATACTGACCGTGGGGGGCGAATTTCATACAGTTACCGTCGCGTCTGCGGCGGTCCACGGGAAAAGAGGACGTCGTGCCTCCTGCCTCACCCAGCCCGATCCTGCGCCGCCGCAGGTTGGGCACCGAGCTGCGCCGGCTGCGCGAGGCCGCGGGTCTCACGGGAGACCAGGTCATCGAGCGCATCGGCTGGGCGTCCGCGTCCAAGTTGTCCCGGCTGGAGAACGGCCGCAGCCGCCCGGACCCGAACGACGTCCGCGTGCTGCTGGATCTCTACGGCGCCGACGAGGCGCTGCGCCGGGAACTCCTCGGCATCACCGAGGAGGCCGGCGACATCCGCGGCTGGCTGCGCAACTACCCGGTGATGACCCAGCAGCAGCGCAGCTTCGCCGAGCTGGAGGCGGGCTGCGCGGAGATCTCGGAATACAACCCGGTCCTGGTGCCGGGCCTGCTCCAGACGCCGGACTACGCGTCGGTGCGGATCGCCTCGGCCCGGCAGGTCGACGAGGAGGCCGGCGACCCGGAGGCCGGTGAGGACATCGACACCGAGGTGCGGGCCCGGCTGGCCCGGCAGTCGCTGCTCACCCGCGCGACCGACGCGCCCCGCTACACGGCGGTGCTGGAGGAGGCGGCGCTCGGCGGCCGGACCGGGCCGCCGGAGGTGCTGCGCGCGCAGCTGGTGCAGCTCTGCGAACTGGCGATGCTGCCGAACGTCACGCTGCACGTGCTGCCGCGCGACACCCAGATCGGCGACTGGTACCTCCCGCCGACCGCGTTCTCGGTCTACCGGTTCGCGGATCCGCTCGATCCGGAGACGCTGGCCATCGAAGGGGGGTTCACCGACGTCATGTCGACCGAGGTAAACGCCCTAAATCGCTATAAAGTGGTGTTCGAGTGGCTATGCACGGCGGCGCTCTCCGAGTCGGACACCCTCTCCTGGCTGATCGAGGCGACGGGGCGGCTGCCCGGCACGGCGACCGCGTCCACGGTGGCGTACGGGCCGGCAACGGCGCCGACCCAACGCCGCCGGTATTCCGGGCGCCTGACGGATCGGTGATCACGGGGGCCCACCGTCGGGTCGTGCGGCGCCACTTGTTCCATCGGAGCAGTTCACCTCAGGAGTGGCACGATGAACGAGATCCGCAACACGCCGTCCGTACTCGCCCAGCTCGCGGACGCCCCGTGGCGTAAGAGCACGCGCAGCCAGACCTCGAACTGCGTCGAGGTCGCACCACTGAGGACCGGACCGGTCGCGGTGGCCCTGCGGGACAGCAAGGACCAGGGCGGTCCGGTGCTGCTGTTCAACCGGGCCGGCTGGCTGGGCTTCATCGCCGGCGCGAAGAACGGACAGTTCGATCTGAACTGATCCGTCGACCGTCGCGGGGCCGCCGGCAGCGTGCCGGCGGCCCCGTCGCGTCTGCGCCCTGCCACCCCGCCGACCAGGCATCCGCTGATCGGATGAGCCTCCGAACCAATCGTCGCGTTTCACTTGATGAGACGACCGCGCGGCGTAACATGACGGCAGAGTGACGTGGAACTTCCACCCGTTCCCCACCCTCGCGATTCATCCGGAGACCCGCATGCGGTTCCTGATCGTTCGCACCGACATCCGCGCCGCCGCCGACGTGGACATCGCCGCCGCCTGGGCGTGCGGTGACCGACTCCGCGACGAGACCACCACGCCCGAGCCGCGCCGCCAGATCGTGCACGCCGAGGAGCGCGACGCCGCGCTGCTGCTGGCCCGGGCCCTCGCCACGGTCGGCGCGGTCCGCTCCGGGAAGCAGCGGGTCAAGGTCCTCCCGCTCGACGAGCCGGGCCGCGGACGGCGGGCCGCACCCGACGACCGAGGCAGCTGACCCGCAACCCAGACGTCCGTCGTGGTCGGACCGGCTCCCCCGCCGTGCTCCTTTGCCCCAGCCGACCAGGGCGGCCCGTGTTCCCGGTCCGTGACCGTCGCGGCAACGGCGGCCACGGGCCGGGACCGCACGACCCCGGCCACCGGCGCGCTCGCGCGCGGCGGAGACCGGCTCAGCAGTGCCCGTCGAGCCAGCGGTGGATCAGGAAGAGCGCGATCGACGACGGCGGCGGCAGCACCAGGCGGGCCCCGCCGACCTCCACCGGCCGTCCCGCCAGGGCCGCGCCGATCTCCCTGCGGGAGAACCACCGGGCGAACGCGATCTCCGTCGGATCCACCTGCACCGGATGCTCCGGATCCGCAGTGGCGAGGAAGCCGAGCATGAGGGAGCCGGGAAACGGCCAGGCCTGGCTGCCCGCGTACGCGATGTCGTCGACCGGGACGCCGACCTCCTCGCGGACCTCGCGCAGCACCGCGGCCTCGGCCGACTCCCCCGGCTCGACGTAGCCGGCGAGGCAGGAGAACCGGCGCTCGCCGGCGGTGTGCGGCCAGGTGGCGTTGTTGCCGAGCAGGCACCGCCCGTCCAGGCCCGGGACGCCGTCGTGCACCAGCACGATCATGGCGGGATCGGTACGCGGCCAGATCCGCTCCCCGGCCGGGTCGACCCGGGACCAGCCGGCCTCGTCCACCTCGGTCGGGTGCCCGGTGGCCGACGAGTAGCGGTGCCGCAGGTGCCAGTTGACCAGCGCCAGCGCGGTGGTGAACAGCCCGGCGTCGCGGTCGCCGAGCAGGTGCCCGACCTCGCGCAGGTGCGCCGCCCGGGTCCCGGACACCGCAGGCAGCGGGGCGTCCACGGCGAAGACCGGCACCCCGTCCGGCTCGACGCCGAGGAACATCGGCGACGTCGGCCCGGGCAGCCCGGCCGGATCGACGAGCACCAGCTTCGGCGGCGACGTGTCGGTACGCACCAGCGCCCGGCCGCCGTCGGCGGAGTCGAGCACCAGCACCCGGGCCCGGCTCCACGCCTGCGCCAGCCACCCGGGATCGGTGCGCCGGTGGGCCGCCCGGTCCAGGGTGGAACGGGCCAGCGGCGGCGCGGGCTCACCGCTCACGGTCGTGCCGGCTCGGTGGTGACCGGGGCCAGCGCCGCCACCTGCCGCCCGATCCGTTCGGCGTCGCCCAGCACCACGGTGACCGCCCGCGCCGGGGCGAGGTAGCGGGCCGCCGCCTCGGCCACGTCGGCCACGGTCGCCTTCGCCAGCCGGGCGGCGTGCTCGGCCAGGAACTCCAGGCGCAGCCCGCTGCCGGCGTACGCGCTGGTCAGCGAGGCGAGCCCGGCCTGGGTGGACATCCCGAGCTGGAGGGTGCCGAGGGCGTACTGGCGGGCCTGCTCCAGCTCGTCCTCGCGGGGCGGGAGGGAGGCCAGCCGGCCGAGTTCGTACGTCGTCTCCAGCAGCGCCGGCCCGGTGACCTCGGTGGCCACGTCGACGGCGGCGACCAGCACCGACCCGGCCACCGAGTGCTCCACGAGGGAGTGCCCCCCGTACGTGTAGCCCTTGTCCTCGCGGATGTTCTCCACCCAGCGGGAGGAGAAGTAGCCGCCGAAGATCAGGTTGGCCAGTTGCAGCGCGGCGTGGTCCGGGTGGGTGCGGGGCACCGCCGGCAGCGCGATCCGCAGCGAGGACTGCACCGCCCCCGGGCGGTCGACCAGCAGCAGCGGCCCAGGCTCCAGCGGCGGGGCGGGCGGCAGGTCGGCGGTGTGCCCGGCGCCGGTCCACCCGGAGAGTGCCTTCTCGGCGGCGTCCAGCGCCCGGTCCGGCTGCACGTCACCGACCAGCACCAGCACGGCGTCGGCGGGGTGCACCCGCTGGGCGTGCAGGGTGCGCAGCACTCCCGGCCGGACGGCCCGGACCGCCTCCGGTTCGGGGGTCTGCACCGCGTACGGGTGGGTGCCGTAGACCCGCCGGAGCAGGGCGGTGCGGGCCAGGTGCGCCGGCTGGCTCCGCGCCACGTGGATCCGGTCCACCAGCCGGTCCCGCTCCGTGGCGACGTCGTCGTTCGGGTAGGCCGCGTCGGTCAGCACCTCGGCGAGGATCTCCAGCATCCGGTCCAGCCCGGTGACCAGCCCGGCGCCGGAGAGCATCAGCCGGTCCGGGTCGATCCCGGCGGAGAGCCCGCCGCCGACCTTCTGCAACTCGGCCGCGATCTGCACGCTGGACATCGTCTGAGTGCCGGAGAGCAGGGTCTGCGCGAGCATGGCGCCCCGGGCGAGGTGGGTACGGCCGAACGGCATCCACAGCCGCACCTCCACCAGCGGCACCGCCGGCCGGCGTACGGCGATCACGGTCAGCCCGTTGCCCAGCGTGCGCTCGGCCTGCTTCGGCAGCTTGAGCCTGCGGTTCGGGCCGAGCGGCGGCAGCGCCCGGGGCGCGGCCGGTGCGGTCACACTCATTTGGCCCCTCCTGGGATGACCTCGATGGACGCGCGGCGCTCAGGCCGCAGGGTGGCCGCGGCGGCGCGGACCTGCTCGTCGGTGACCTCGCCGACGAGCCGGGGCAGGTCGTTGAGCAGCCCCGGCTCGCCACGCTGCTGCTCCAGCACGGCCATCTGCAACGCCCGGCCGAGCACCGCGTCGGTGTCGCGCAGCAGGTGGGTCGCCATCCGGGCCTGGGTGCGGGCCAGTTCCCCCTCGGCCACGCCGTCGGTGGCCAGCCGGTCCAGCTCCTCGTCGACGGTGCGCAGCACCTTGTCCACGTCCCCGCCGGGCGGCAGGTGCGCCTGGAGCAGCAGCGCCGTCGGGTCCCGCACGTCGAACGGGTCACCCATGAAGCCGACGTAGCCGCCGAGGCTGGTCACCGCCCGGTCCCGCTGGACCAGCCGCTCGACCAGCCGGGACGCGTCGCCGTCGGTGAGCACCTCGGCCAGCACGACGTACGGCAGGTAGGCGGCGAAGTCGGTGATCGGGTCGGGCACCCGCCAGGCGCCGGCCACCGCCGGCAGCGGGGCCAACTCGTCGGTGTACGAGGTGCGCCGCTCCTCGGTCAGGTCGGGCTCGGCGAAGTCGGGCCGTTTCGGGGCGGGACGCGCCGGCACGTCGCCGAAGTGCCGCTCGATCAGCGTGGTCGCCTCGGCGACGTCGATGTCGCCGCTGACCGCCAGTACCGCGTTGCCGCTCGCGTAGTAGCGGCGGAAGAAGTCGGCGGCGTCGGGGACGGTGGCCGACTCCAGGTCGACGAAGGAGCCGTAGCCGTCGTGCGCGTTCGGGAAGGTGTCGAACATGACCGGTGGCAGGGTCAACCAGGGGAAGCCGCCGTACGGGCGGTTGAGGACGTTGACCCGGATCTCCTCCTTGACCACGTCGACCTGGTTGCGCAGGTTCTCCTCGGTCAGCCGGGGGCCGCGCATCCGGTCGGCCTCCAGGAACAGCGCCCGCTCCAGGGCGTTGCTCGGCAGGGTCTCGTAGTAGTCCGTGTAGTCCAGGTGGGTCGAGCCGTTGAAGGTGCCGCCAGCCCCCTGCACGTGCCGGAAGTGCGCCAGCTTCTCCAGGTTCTCGGAGCCCTGGAACATGAGGTGCTCGAAGAGGTGGGCGAAGCCGGTGCGCCCCTCGGGTTCGGAGCGGATGCCGACGTCGTAGACGACCGCCACCCCGATCACCGGGGCGCTGCGATCGGGGGTCAGCACCACCCGCAGGCCGTTGTCGAGCGTGAACCGCTCTACCGGGTATTTCGTCGCTGGAATTCTCGATCTCCGCGCCGCCACGGGATCGACCCTAGCGCGTCGGCACCCCCGCCACCGGCGACCTCCCGCCTGCCGCCCCGACCCGCGCCCGGGGCGTCGTGCGCAGCCGCCCCGACGGCCGGCGACGGCGCCGGGAACACCGACCGCAAAGCACACTCAATCAGTAGAGATTGCCGCTTTTTCTGGGACGCGGATCCCGGCATGTGGTTGGGCCTTGACGCCAGTTCACCGCCTGCCCCAGTCTTCCTACCAACTAAGTAGGAATACTGCGGATTGGATGGACGATGAGACGGCTCCCCATGCGTCGGTGGGTCTCCCTGGCCACCCTCGCCGTCGTCGGCGTGGCGACCCTGGGCACCGCCGCCGCCTGCGGCGACGACAGCGAGGGCGCGGGCGGCGGCTCCGGCCCGACGACGCTGCGGCTCGGCTACTTCCCCAACATCACCCACGCGCCGGCGGTGGTCGGCGTGGAGAAGGGCATCTTCGCCGAGAAGCTCGGCGGCGACGTCAAGCTGGAGACCAAGACCTTCAACGCCGGCCCCGCCGCCATCGAGGCGATCTTCTCCGGCGCGCTCGACGCCACGTACATCGGCCCGAACCCCACCGTGAACGCCTTCTCGAAGTCGAAGGGCGAGGCCGTCCGGGTCATCTCCGGCGCGGCCTCCGGCGGCGTCGCGCTCGTGGTCAAGCCCGGGATCACCTCGGTGGAGCAGCTCCGGGGCAAGAAGATCGCGACCCCGCAGCTGGGCAACACCCAGGACGTGGCCATCCGCTACTGGCTCAAGGAGAAGGGCCTCACCACGACCAAGGAGGGCGGCGGCGACGTCAAGATCGTCCCGCAGGAGAACGCCCAGACGGTGGAGACCTTCAACAGCGGGGCCATCGACGGCGCCTGGGTGCCCGAGCCGTTCGTGTCCCGGCTGGTCAACGCGGGCGGCAAGGTGCTCGTCGACGAGCGCGACCTCTGGCCGGACCGGAAGTTCGTGATCACCAACCTGATCGTCAGCACCAAGTTCCTCAAGGCCCACCCGGACGTGGTCAAGAAGCTGGTCGAGGGCCAGGTGGCAGCCAACGAGTTCGTCAACACCAGGCCCGACGAGACGCACCAGGCCATCTCCGACCACATCGGAAAGATCAGCGGCAAGCCGCTCGACCTCAAGCTGATCAAGCAGGCCTGGCCGACGCTGGAGTTCACCAACGACCCGATCGCCACGTCGCTGAAGACCGGGCTCGACCACGCCGTCGCCGTCGGCCTGACCCAGCCGGTCAGCCTCGACGGCCTCTACGACCTCACCCACCTCAACGAGGTGCTCAAGGGCCAGGGCAAGCCCGAGGTCGTCCAACCATGACGTCGACCACGACGACGCCACGCAGCGCGACCGGCTCGGTCGCGCTGCACGGCGTCACCAAGGTGTACGGGCGCGGGGCGAACGCCGTCGTCGCCCTGGACGGGGTCTCCCTCGACGTCGCGCCCGGCGAGTTCGTCTGCCTGGTCGGGGCCTCCGGCTGCGGCAAGAGCACCCTGCTCAACCTGGTCGCCGGCCTCGACCGGCCCAGCGGCGGGCGGATCACCCTCGACGAGGGCGTCGACCCGGGACTGATGTTCCAGGAGCCCGCCCTCTTCCCCTGGCTCACCGTGGAGGGCAACGTCGAGGTGCCGCTGAAACTGCGCGGGCTGCCCCGGGCGGCGCGGCGGGACCGGGTCGCCGAACTGCTCGGCACGGTCCACCTGGCCGACTTCGGCCGCAAGCGCCCGCACGAGCTGTCCGGCGGCATGCGCCAGCGGGTGGCACTGGCCCGCACCCTCGCCCTGGACACGCCGGTGCTGCTGATGGACGAGCCGTTCGGCGCGCTGGACGCGATGACCCGGGACATCCTGCACGACGAGCTGGAACGGATCTGGACCGAGCGGCGGCTCACCGTGCTCTTCGTGACGCACAACGTCCGCGAGGCGGCCCGACTCGCCGACCGGATCATCCTGCTCTCCAGCCGGCCCGGCCGGATCATCTGGTCCACCCCGGTCGACGTGCCCCGGCCGCGCCGCATCGACTCCCCCGAGGTCGCCGCGATCGCCGCCGAGGTCACCGGCCGCCTGCGTACGGAGGTGGGCCGCCATGGCCGGTGACACCCTCGCCGCCGTCCCGCGTACCGACGCGGAGATCTCCGGGCTGGACGCCCTGGAGCTGGCCGGTCGGGAGAAGAGCCGCACGCGGGCCAGCCGGTTCTGGGCGGCGACCTGGCCGAAGCTGGCCGCCCTCGTCCTCGCCGTCGGCGCCTGGCAGGTCGTGGTCTGGACCGGCTGGAAGCCCGAGTACTCGTTGCCGGGCCCGGTGGCCGTGGGTCAGGAGCTGCTCCGGCAGGTCAGCGGCGTCCAGCTCTGGGAGGGGCTGGTCACCACCCTGCGCCGGGCCGCCCTCGGCTACGTCTTCTCGGTCGCCGTCGGCCTGCTGCTCGGCCTCGCGGTGGCCCGGTCGCGGATCCTGCGGGCCGCGATCGGCTCGATGATCACCGCGTTGCAGACGATGCCGTCGATCGCCTGGTTCCCGCTGGCGATCCTGCTGTTCGAGCTGAGCGAGAAGGCCATCTTCTTCGTGGTGGTGCTCGGCGCCGCGCCGTCCATCGCCAACGGCGTGATCGCCGGTGTGGACTACGTGCCGCCACTGCTGCTGCGCGCCGGCCGCAACCTCGGCGCCAGAGGGCTGAACCTGTACCGGTACGTCATCGCGCCCGCCGCGCTGCCGGCCATCGTGGCAGGCCTCAAGCAGGGCTGGGCGTTCTCCTGGCGCAGCCTGATGGCCGGCGAGCTGATCGTGGTCGGCATCTCGCAGACCTCGCTGGGCGCGCAGCTGACCTACTCGCGGGAACTCTCCGACTCGCCCTGGCTGATCTCCACGATGATCGTGATCCTGGTGCTGGGCCTGGCGGTGGACGCCGCGTTCGGGGCGGCGGACAAGGCGATCCGGCGTCGCTGGGGCGTGTTGGACCAGGCGGGTCAGTGACGTGTACGTCTCCGCGCGCAGTGACTACGCGCTCCGGGCCATGCTCGCCGTCGCCGCCGCGGCTCCGGTCGGCGGCGGCGGGCTGGTCAAGGCGGGGACGCTGGCCGACAGCCAGGGCATCCCGCTGAGTTTTCTCCAGGGCATCCTGGTCGACCTGCGCCGGGCCGGTCTGCTGGTGAGCCACCGGGGCACCGAGGGCGGGTACGCCCTGGCCCGCCCCGCGGTGGAGATCAGCGTCGGCGACGTGCTCCGCGCGATCGGCGGCTCCCTGACGACAGTCCGCGGCCTGCCGGCCGAGCGGGCCGGCTACGCGGGTGTGGCGACCGGCCTGCGGGACGTCTGGCTGGCCGTGCACGGCGCGATCGCCCTGGTGGTCGACCGGGCCACCCTCGCCGACCTGCTGGGGGCGGAACACCTCCCGGCCGGCGCCGGGGAGAACCGCGCCCACTGACCGCGCACCGGCCCCTCCGGCGACGGGCGGGCGGCCCGGCGACGGTCAGCCGACGGTGGCCACCGGCCGCTCCGTCGGGCTGCGAAGTTCGACCGGAGCGGCTGGCGCGGCCCCGTCCGGGGTGGCGTGCCACGGCGTGAACACCGCGACCACGGCGAGCAGCAGCCCGGCCAGCGCCACCGCGAGCACCAGCAACAGTTCCCGCGCCGCGCCCGAGCCGGCGTCGCCCGCCATGGTCACCCCTCCCATGCCGGGCGGTCCCGCCCGGATCTTCCCCCGCCCCAGCTTTCACCACCCCCGGCGGCGGAAACAGTCGCCGATCGGACGTAACGTTCGCTGATTCCAGACTCAGGCGTGGGGGCCCGGGGGCGGGGGGGCGGGCGCCGGGGGGAGG
>NZ_JBEZEV010000136.1:0-11372 GCF_040649055.1 Micromonospora sp. NPDC049060 | reverse complement strand
ACTGCCGGCCGTCCCCGGCGTGGCGCCGGCGTCGATGTCGGCCTGACGCAGCCACTTGAACAGCGTCATCGGGTGGAGCCCGAAGTCTTTGGCGACCTGCTCGACCGTCACTCCCGCCTCGCGGTCACGAGCGACACGCACCACGTCATCGCGGAACTCTCGGGGGTAGGGCTTGGGCACAGCGACATCCTTCCAGCCCGCCCGCAGGGCAAGCCATCTCAGATGTCACCTATCGGTGCAGCAGACCCTTTAGTGAAGCCGGGCAGGAGTAGAGCTAGCAGGGGAGTGAGGGGCAGCGCCGTCCAGGAAACGGGGACGCAATACCGGCAGGATGTGACGGGCGGTCTCCTGGCGCAAACGTGCTTCTGCCCCGTGCGGCTTGTCCCAGCGAATGAGTCCTCACGCCCGCCCAAGGGGTCCACTGACAGGCGAAGGATGTCAGATCCGGCGTCTATGCTTCCGGTTCGCCCGCGCGCCTGCGACCGGACCCTCTGTCCTACGATTCGCTGGCGGTGACGGCCGAAGTATTGGGCGGGATCGGCGGGAGGACTTCAGGGTGCGGTCGGAGCAATCGGACGGTGAACGTGATCCGGGTTCAGGCCCGGATTTGTGGCAGCTGGCCGGGCTGCCGGGTGGGCTGATCGAAGCGTCGTATCTGACCGGAAAGTATGCCTCGCAGTACCGGGTGGTCGTCGATGTTCTCCTGGACCAGCAGCAGCACACCTTGACCGGGGTGCCCGCCGCGGATCTGCCGCTGCTGTTGCGCGCGTACCTGAGCGGGCGCGGCGCCGACCCGGTGTTGATCGACGAGCCTGGGTTCGAACTCAAGGAGCGGATGGTCAGCCTGGAACGGTGGGGTGTCATCCACCGGTTCCAGGACAAGGCGCTGCGGGACGCCGACTTTGTTCGCGACCTCGACCGGTATCAGCTGACGGAGACGGCGGCGCAGCTGCATCGGGCGGTGACCCAGCTCGGGTACGATCTCGCCTCCGGAGCGGCGGCGACGCTCGCGCCGGGAGTGCTGACCGCGAACCTGGCGGTGCTGCGGGAGACCGCGACCGCGGACCCGGCCGGTGCGGCGTCCGCTTGCTCGATCATCGAGAACACGTATCAGGCGATGGCGCGTGCTGCAGCGGGCTGGCAGTCGCGGCTCGCCGGTGCGCTGGCGGGGACACCCACGCCGGAGAAGATCGCGATCGTTCAGGAGACGTTGCGTCGTTACGTGGACATGTGGGGTGCAGGCGTCGACACGCACTCCGAGTCGATCACCGAGCACGTCGTCGTCCTAGCGGGTCTGCCAGATGCGGTGTGGCGGCGTATCGCGGTCCGGAGCCTCGGTGTGAACGCCGACGACGCGGCGATCGTTGAGCTGGCCGGGTCGTATCGCAAAACCCTTGCCACGCTGCTCGCCTGGTTTGACGGGCCGCAGTGTCAGGCCCGCCGGCTGCGGCGGCAGATGCGTAACACGATCCAGCCGCTGCTACGGGGGCAGCGGACTCTCGCCGCGGTCGGTGGGCACGTGTCGCGGCGCGCGGAGCTGCTGATGCTCGCCGGCCGGCTCGAGGCGGCGTCGGATGATGCGACTGCGTGGCGGTTGTGGTGTACGGCGACTGGGTTGTACTCCGCGGTGCATCTGCCGGGGGCTGCTCCGGTGCCGGCGGGGAATCCCGCAGCGTCGAGTTTCTGGGACGCGGATCCGGTGTCGGTCGAGGCGCGGCTGCGGAAGCAGGGTCCGAAGGCGACGACGGGGACGGCGTCGCGGATTCCTGATCATCGGGAGAACCGGCGTGCGGCCCGTGACCGTAACCGGCGGGAGCAGCATGCGCAGGCCCGGACCGAGGAGGCGATTCTGGCCCGTTCTGGGTTGCTGCTTTCAGAGTGGGGTGAGGTGAGCGACCCGGAGCTGAAGATGCTGCTTATGCTGCTGGCGACGGTTGCGTCCGTGAGTGCGGATGCGGCTGGTGTGCGGGAGGTGACGACCGGCGACGGCCGGTGGAGTGTTCGCGCTGAACCGGTCTGCGGTGCCGCGTCTGCGGTGGTGCCGGCTACTGCCGGGCGGCTGGTTCACCCGGACCTGCGGTTGCACGTGGCTGCGGCGTGGGGGTCGGCGTGATCACCTCTGATGCGATTCGTAACGCACAGCGTGGGTTCGTCGGTCTGCTCGGCCAGCCGCTGGTGACCGCGTCGACGAATCCGCCGTTGTACCGACTCGTGCTGCAGAACCTGCAGAAGGTCACAGATCATGCCCGCCGTACGGGGTACCGGATCCAGCGTCTCGGGCGCGCGGTCCGGTTGATCCGGGTCCCGATCGGCGGTCTCGTGGCGCTGCCGCCACAGCCGGCGGATGCGCCTGGGCGGCGTCTTCTGGCGTTGATCTGCTGCCTGGCCGCGTGCTGCGAGGAGGTGAACGGCACCGTCACCTTGCAGCGGCTGTCGGACATGGTCCGCGATTTGTGTGCCACTCCCGGCGTGCATGTCACCGCCTACGACCCGGACGATCGGGCGCAGCGGCGGATGCTGCGCTCGTCGGCCGAGTACCTCGATGGTCTCGGGGTGCTGCGGCGGCGGACCAGCGACGAGCGGATGCTCGACGACTGGATCGAGGGTGGCGACGGTCCCGGTGCCGGGTACGAGGTCGACAAGGACGCGTTGCTGCTAATGACCAGCCCGGACACGCTGGCTTTGGCGCTGAACCCGGAGTCCGACGACGACGAGACCGTCGCCGCGGCCCGTACGGTCCGGCAGTTGCGTGCCCTGCTGGAGACTCCCGCGGTGCTGTATGCCGACCTCGACGCCGCCGATGCGGAGCTGCTACGTAAACAGCGGGGCCTGCGCGCCGCCGACCTGGCGCAGATGACCGGCGGGACCGTCGAAGCGCGGACCGAAGGGTTGCTGCTGACCCTCACCGACGACGAGCGGGTGCCGGCGACCGTTGTTGACTGGCCCCGGGCGAAAGCCGCGGACTGGGTGGCGTTGCTAATGGCCGACATCGCTGGCCGTGACGGTACCCGTCATGACGACGGGACCGTCACTCTCACCAGTGGCCAGGTCGACGAGGTCGCCGAGGATCTGCTGTGCTGGCGTGGCGACTACATGAACAAGCTGCAGAAGACCGTCCCGGGAACCGTGCGCGCCGACGCGCAGGCGAGGCTGACCGAGCTCGGTCTGCTGCAGGTCACTGCAGCCGGGGGCTGGGTTCTGTCGCCGGTCACCGGCCGGTACCGCGACCCGGATGTGACCTTGACCGATCCTGCGGAGGCCGCCCGATGACCGACCACCTTCTTGCGCGGCCCGGCCCGGACGTCACCGACGAGCATCTGGCCGCCTGGCGTGACGCTGTCACCGCCGGGGGCCTGCCGAACCCGGACCGCAGCCGGTGGATGCCGCTGCGCGGCGGCGCGGTGAACATGTGGGAGTTCGACGTCGCCGAGTACTGGTTTGCCGACGGCCGGGCGCAGCTGGTCGGTCAGAACCAGTCCGGCAAGTCGACCCTGATGACCCTGACGACGCTGATCATGCTGCAGGGCGAGACTCGCCGGCATTTGATCGACACGTTCGGCGAGTCCGGGAAACGCTTTCGCTACTACGTCGAACCGAGCGGGCAGCCGAAGGACCGGCGCGACACGTCAGCGTCGACGAACCGCGGTTGGGTGTGGGTCGAGTACGGCCGCACAGGTGAGGACGGTACCGCGGAGTTCTTCACCCTGTTGCTGTATGCCCAGGCCAAACGTGGCGTGCAGGACATCACCACCAGCTGGATCACGTGCCGCGGTACGGCACGGGTCCGTGCCGGCATAGAGCTGGCCGCCGGGCAGGCCGCCTACGAGCCGAAACACGTCGCCGCCGTGGACGGGGCCACCGTTCATCCCAGCGGGAAGGCGTACGCCGGGTATGTGGCGAGCGAGCTGTTCGGAATCGACGACCCTGAGCGGTACAAAACGGTTCTGACGATGCTGCGCTCGCTGCGGACACCGAACCTCGGCAAGGTCCTAGACGCCGACTTCTTCACCGGGCAGATCAGATCCGCGCTGCCGGCGCTCGATAAGGACGAGGTCGCCGAGCTCGCCGGTAGCTGGCAGCAGGTGGAGCAACTCGGACGTGACCGCGACGACGCCGAAGCCGCCCGCACCGCGATCACCGGGTATGTCAACCGGTCGTGGCGACCGTGGGCGGACGCGGTCCTGCGGCTGCACGCTGATGCGCTGCTGGACGCGGCTGCTGCCTGCGACCGCGCCGACCAGGCGGTGACCGCCGCCAAGGGCGCCCTGGGTCAGGCCCGGAGGGATCTGACCGCGGAGTCCGGCCGGACGACCGAACTGATGACCGGTCTCGAGCGCGCGCAGAGCAGCTACAGCCAACTGCTGCACTCGAGCGCGTACGGCGATGCGATCGGCCGCGCGAACGACGCGCGCCGGGCGCGGGAGGCAGCCACCCTCGCCGCCCGGCACGCCAGCGAGGCGCAGCAGGCGCTGACTCGCGCCCAGTCCGAGCATGATCAGGCGCAGGCTGCACAGCAGCGGGCCGCCACCACACTGTCCACCGCTAGCGACACGGTCGATGCCGCTGCTGGGCATGCCACCGCCGCGGGGCAGGCGGCCGGTCTCGGTCCGGTTGCGGCCGGATGGGCCAGCGGCGGTGACGTCGACCGTCTCGACGCCGCGGTCACCGACCGGCGCCGGCAGGTCGGTGTCCTGCGCGGCCTGCTGCGCATCGCGGCCGACGCCGCCGGAGCATGGCGGCTCGCGGACACGATCGCCGGTACGAGGAAAGCCGAGTTCACCGACCGACAGAACACCGCGGCCCGGGCGGCCACCGAACTGTCGGAGGCGTTGCAGCACCTGTTCGACGACCTCGAACGGTGGGCCGCCCGCCTCGGCGGCGACGCGCCGCCGGCCGCTGTCCGGGAACAGTGGCTGCAGCAGGTCACCGCCCAAGCCGCGACCGTGCGACCCCGGCAGGTGCTGACCAGCCTGCTGACCCGCGACTGGCTGGAGCCGAAGGTGGTGCCGCTGGCGGAGCAGGCGGCGCAGCTGCGAGCCGAAGCGGCCGCGGCGACCAGCCGGGCGATCACCGCCGAACGCGACGCTGACACGCTGGAGCAGGCCGGGGACCCGCAGCCGCCGCCACCGTCCGGATGGGTCCGCCGCACCCGACCCAGTCAGGCGCCGTCCGGCGGCGCGCCGTTGTGGCGCCTCATCGACCCGGCCCCGGACCTCGACGCAGGGGTGCTCGATCGTGTCGAGGCGGCGCTGGCCGCGGCTGGGCTCCTCGACGCGTGGGTGAACGCCGACGGTGTGTGGGTTGCCGGCCGCGATGGCGACGACGTCGTGATCAACCCGCCCACCCCCGCCCCCGCTGTGGGGGATACGCTCGCGGCGATCCTCACCCCCGCCGGTGACGCAGGTGAACTGACCGCGGCGGTCACCGCGATCCTGGCCGGCATCGGCTACACCAGCGGCGACGGCTCTCTGGCCGGGCCGGTGGGTGTCGCTGCGGATGGCCGGTTCCGGACTGCGTCGTTGCATGGCCGTGCCGGGCGCGCAGACCACGGTGCGGAACTCATCGGCGCCGCTGCCCGTGCTGCGGCCAGGCGCCGTCAGATCAGCGAAATGCGGCAGAGCGCTGAACGCGAGCGTACCGTCGCCGCCCGGCTCACCGCAGAGGCCAGCGACCTCGCCGGGCAGGTCACCGGGCTGCGCGACGTGGCGCAGGACGCGCCGTCTGACGCGGACGTCGCCGGTGCCGGTGCGGCGTTGACCACTGCAAACGGTGAACGCGACCGGGCGCAGCTGCTGCACGTGGAGGCCGCGGCGAACGCCCGGGGGCTGCGTGCGGTCGCCGACGACGCCAACGCCGCCGTGGTGGCGTTGGCCACCGAGCATGACCTGCCCGCCGCCGCCGAGGCGTTGGAGGCGGTGGCCGGGCACATCGACACGGCTGCGGAGGCGGTGTCGGGCCTGCGGCTGGCGTTGCAGGAGCAGCAGGGTGCGCAACGGTCGGTCGCCGCGGCGGTCGGCGCCGTCACCACTGCTACCGAACGGCTCGGCATCGCTGAGCAGACGGCGCGTGACCTCGCCGGTGAGGCCGCCGTCGCCGCGGAGAGCGCGGCGGAGGCCGAAGCGTCGATCGACCGGGACGACCAGGAGCTGTTCACGCGGAAGAAGACGTTCGAGGACAAGATCGACGAGTTGAAGAGGTCGATCGCGCGCAGTCACGACGAGGGTAAACGGCTGGTCGGGATCGCGTCGTCGGCGGAGCGCGACTGGGAACAGGCGCTAGGGCAGCAGGAGGCCGCCGGTCGTGCTCGCGGCACCGCGTACAGCGGCTGGTGGGTGCCCGTCGATGCCGGTCTCGCCGCGGCCCGCAACCTGCAGGTCGGAGAGGGCCGTGACTTGGGCGACGCGCTCGCCCAAGCGAAGGCCGCGGCGCAGACGCTGCGGCCGGCAAACTGGCCTGCCCCGCCTGCGGAGAAGACAGTGCGAGTCAGTCAGTTGATGTCGAGGATCGTCGGGAACCAGGTCGCCGAACTGCAGGCGCTGCTGGAAGCCTCCGGTGGCCGTTCCGTGTCGGTAATCGAGGCCGACGACAGCCGGCCGCTGCCGCAGGTGGTCATGACAGTGGACGCTTCCGGGCAGCAGCTCAGCCCCGCGGAGGCGATCCGGCAGCTCGATGACCTGGTCGCCGAGCTGTCGGACAGCCACGACGAAAAACTCAACGTGATGTACACCGAGCTGCTGTCGTCGACGTTCATCGACCATCTCGCCGACCGGCTCAAAGCCGTCATCGACCTGCTCGACGAGGTCAACGTCGTGCTGTCGCGGCACCCGACCGGTGCGGACCGGATGACGTTGCGGTTGCGGCGCCACCCCGCCGCCGAGCATGCCGCCGGGTACAAGATCCTCAAAGCGATCGAAGACGGTGTCATCGCCTCGGAGACCGCGCAGGACCAGATCCGGCTCTTCCTCGCCGACCGGCTGCAGCAGGCCCACGACCTGCCCGCCGACGACGGGAAAGGCGACGGGAAGTCCGCCGTGGACGAATGGATCGACCGGGTTGCCGGGCTGCTCGACTACCGCGCCTGGTTCGACGTCGTATGCGAGTTCCGGATCGCCGGGCACGCCGACGATCCGGTCCGCTGGCAGCCCTTGACGAAGCAGGAACACACGGTCGACTCCGGCGGCGGTAAGGCGGTCACGCTACTGCAGCCGCTGCTCGCGACACTGGTCACCCTGTACTCGGAGTCGCCGCGTTCCCCGCGCCCGTTGTGGCTCGACGAGGCGTTTGTCGGCGTCGACTTGGCGAACCAAACGACGATGATGCGGATGCTCGTCGACTTCGACCTGGACTTTCTCGTCGCCGGGCCTGCCACGCTGGTCGCGTCTGCGCAGGTACCCGCCGCCGCGATCTGGCATATCGCCCGGGCGCCCGCACCGCTGCCCGGCGTCGACCTGTCATTGACCCTGTGGGCCGGGCGGACCTTGCAGATCATCGCGGTTGCTGACGTCTCCGCCACCGTACTGCGCCCGGCCCGGCCTGCGGACGCGTACACCGGTCCGGACCTGTTCTCTACCGCTGAGTCGGGCGAGGAGGTGCTGGCGTGACCGCGGCCGTGGACGCGTGGGCACAGCTGGCAGGGCCGGCGAAGGTTCTTGCAGCCGCCCGGCTGCTGGTCGAGGAGCGCCATACCGGGCCTGCGGTCACTGTCCGCGTCGACCTCGACAAGACGGAACGCGCCCAGGTCGCCAAGCTTCTTGGCCTCGCATGGAACTCCTCCGGCGACTCGGTGAAACTCGGCAGGCTCACCGCCGCGTTGACCCGTGCCGGCGACGATCTGACCGCTCTGTTGGTCCGCCTCGGCGGTGACCTCGACGACCGGCCCGCCGAAAAGGCGCGCAAGGCCGCGGACGCGAAAGCCGCCGTCGACAGCGCCTATCAGGAACTCACCGACGCCGGGATCCCCGCCCACGCGGTCGACCTCGCGCGGGAACGCCGCTGGCTCGAACGCCGCGCAGCGCCGATCCCCGGCCGGGCCAAGGCGCTGGCCCGGCTGTGGCAGGCGCTGCCTGGCAACGGCCGGCCGCTACCGGAGTTCGCGAACCAGCTGTTCCAGGACCCCCACGCCCTCGACCGCGACGCGGAGCTCGGCCGTGCCGCTGCCCGCCTGCTCGCCGCCGCCGACGCCCCCACCGACCCGGCCGAGGCCGCCAAGCACGCACTGACCGGGGACCGCTGGCGTGCGGTATGGGCCGAACGCGAGATCCTCTGCGACCAGGTGTCGTCGACGGTGCTGGTGCTCAACCTGCGGCTGACCGGCCCGTCGCCCGCCGCGGCGATCGCCACCGCCGGTGCCGGCTGCGGGGAACCGGTGTGGCTGACAGCCCGGTCGCTACGCGGCCGGTGGCACCCGACCGATGCGGCCGTCGTGGTGCGCGTCTGTGAGAACCCGGCGATCGTCGAAGCCGCCGCAAACCGGCACGGCGCAGCCGGGATGCCGCTGGTGTGCATCTACGGCCGGCCGTCGGTCGCCGCCTGGATGCTGCTGCGCGGCCTCGCCGCGGCCGGAACGCGGCTCCTGGCGACCGCGGACCGGGACAAGGCTGGGCAGCAGTTCCTCACCGAACTACTCACCCTCACCACCGCGACAGAATGGCTACCGGACGCGAACGGCATCTACGAGGAAGCGCGCCTCGACGAGCTCCTAGCGGACCTGGCTCCCGGCCGCGGACCGGCATAGCCGCGGCTCCTACATGAACTGGCTCATACGCTGGGTGGCCGTCTCCAATCCTCTCACCGCGCGCGGCAGCGTCTCCGCTGCGTTGGCCAGTTGCCTGACAGTTGTGCTGATCGCCCAATGGCTGAACGAGGAAGGCGTATAACGCAACCCTCATTCGGTGCCGAATGGGCACTGCAGACATGGGGCTAACGGTTAACACAATTGCAGGTCGCCAGCAATCCTGATCATGTAGTTGGGGTTAGGCTCGCCCCTCCGACATGAACTCCTATGGCAGCCGGATACGTCGCGCTGGCAGCACTTGGCCAAGTCGACGCCGACGTACTGGTATCGGCTGGTGAATCCGTGGGTGTGCCTCGGCATCCTGCACTACGTCAAGGACGAGCCGTGGGTCGACCTCGGCCCGGCGCGAGGTTCGTGGTGGTGGACCTCGACTTCGGCGTCGAGGACTGGGTCGCCGAGGCGGCGCTGTTCGCGCTCATCGCCGACGCGTACCGGGAACCGGCCCTGCGGGGGAGGGGGTACGACAGCTCGGCTGGATGCGGCGGTGGCAGCGGATCGGTTGGTCACGATCGAGGAGTCGCTGGCGCAGCTGATGCTCGCCACGCCTAACTGCTAACTGCCGTGCGGACGGGACTGTGGCGGCCGTGACACTGGCCCGCCCTGCGCAGGACGACTACGACGAGGAACCCGCGTCGCCCAGAAAACTGGCGGCAGCGCCGCCGCTAGCACCTGAACAGCTCTATCCTAGGACGCGCTGCAAGCGGTGTTTCTCCTCAACAATGCAGCCTGGACAGGGCGGCAGGGTGGGTCCTTGACCGTCCGCCGTAACGGATCCGGTAACGGCGGCGGCCCGCCAGGGGAGGAGCGGCCGGCATGAGATGACATTGAGACGTGATGCGCACTGCCGTTCTGTCCGGGTATGCGGATGTATCGAGCTGTTCCGGCACGTCGTGACAGAATCGTTGCCAACTGGGGGTCAAGGGGTCGTCGGTTCGAATCCGGCCGTCCCGACGCAGGTCAGAGGGCTGATCCGGACATCGGGTCGGCCCTCTTTGGCGTTCTGGGGACCACGCCGGTCAAGTGCGCCGCCCGGTAGCGCTCCTTGACCGCTGGTCAAGTTTCAGGTAGCTACCCGGGTCATTCGCCGAATTATTCGTTCTCTGGATTAAGGCGGCCCGCAAAGCGGGCCGTGCCGGCCCGGCTGGCCCGGCCTGCTGGCGGCCCCCTGCCCTCCTCAGAGTTCCGCCGCTACTGGCACACTGCCCAAATGGCGCACGACTTGGCAGAGCGCGATGGTGATGAGCGGTGAGGTTCTCGCGCGCATGGGGAGCGACCGGGCAGGGACCGTATGGGCTTGGTGAGGTCTACAACGACGAGACGTATGGCAAGCTGCCGCCGCTGCCCGAACAGCTGCTCAACGGGACTTTTGACTGGCTGATCCCCGAGGCGGCGGGACGCGGGTCGTTCTACATGGCACCAGGTCCGGTGCCTCTCGGTGGTCTTGACGCGCTCAACCGACGTCTCGCGTGGCACGGCCTTGCTCTGCCGGCAGCGTTCGAGCGGTTTATGGCGAGCAGTGTCCTTCAGGCCTCCGTGCCGTCGTGCACGGCCTGCGAGTGGGAGAACTCGCCGCGGCTGGTGGCCAGCCCCATCGAGGACCACGCATTCATGTTGAGGTTCATGAAGGATCAGCAGGGTTGCGGCTACTGGTACCTATACCTGGGCTCCGACGGCTTGAGTCCGGTGGTGGGTAGCGCTTCACGCTATGAAGCTGCGGACGACGAACCGGTGAAGATTGCGCCGGCAAGTTTCTTGGCGGACGTTCGGTGGATGGCACCGGATTTCGAGCACTTCGTCTACCGGTACTGGATCGAGAATGTCGCCTGGTTTGGGTTGGTCTCGCAGAAACGAGATCTCCGGGACCTAAACCCTGTCGTTCGCCAGTACGTCAACCACCTCCAAGCGCCTGCGGGTTCGCCGCTTGATTGTTGGCCTACGCCGTTTCCCGCAGCCCGCGGTGGCGATCACGGGCAGGACCAGCTCTGGTAGTGGGCCCCGGATAGGTGCCTGGGATCGACCCTAAACACCGTCGGTAAAGCGATCCGTAGACCGCCGACGTGCAAGAGTTACGAGCGACGTCAGCCGTCAAGCAGGTCAGCGGCAACGGGCTAGCCGACAGCAAGACAGGGCGGTCATCACCCCTGCGGGCCGCCCCACCTCTGGTCTTCGCGCGGGGACCAGGCGGGGACCACACGGTCTGCGTGATGGTGGACGGCATGACGTCGGCCGCGCGGCCTGATCTTGGGGATAGCGTGCGTGACGTGCGTGGACGTGTGGCGAAGCGTCCTGGGGGTCAAGGGGTCGTCGGTTCGAATCCGGCCGTCCCGACAAGGTGTTATCGCAGGTCAGAAGGCTGATTCGAGTAATCGAGTCGGCCTTCCTGGGTTTCTGGGGACCACTTCGGTCAAGTGCGCTGCCCGGTAGCGCTCCTTGACCGCTGGTCAAGTCTTGAAGCGTTAATGCGGGATGCCTGCCGAGTCGTTCGCTATCTGCATTCAAGGCGGCCCGCAAAGCGGGCCGCGCCCGCCCCCCCCCCCCCCGGTGGCCGCAACCGGCCCCGCACCGCCCGGCCCGGCCG
>NZ_JBEZEV010000135.1:0-11422 GCF_040649055.1 Micromonospora sp. NPDC049060 | reverse complement strand
GGGTGTGGGCGGCCTCGTCCTGCTGGTCAAGGGATTCGGCCAGTACAACGCGCTCACGTCGGCGTACGAGCGTGACCTGGCGGCGGCCGAGCCGATGCCCGGCGGACCGGGTACGGGGTCGACGCGCGTCGGTGCTGCTCAGAGCGCCGATTCGATGAGCCTGACGAGCTCGCCCTTCGGCTTGGCGCCGGCGATCGACTGCACCGGCTCGCCGTTCTTGAAGACGGTGAGGGTGGGGACCGACATCACCCGGTAGGTGCGGGCGGTCTCCGGGTTCTCGTCGATGTTGAGCTTGACGATGGTGACCTGGTCGCCCATCTCGCCGGCGATCTCCTCGAGCAGCGGCGACACCTTGCGGCACGGGCCGCACCACTCGGCCCAGAAGTCCACCAGAACCGGCTTGTCGGACTTCAGCACGTCGGCGGCGAAACTAGCGTCGGTGACCGACTTCGTTGCTCCCACTATGACCCTCCTCCGGGATGTGTTTCGGTTGTTCAGCCCTGCAGCGTGGCGATGAAGCGCTCGGCGTCCAGCGCGGCGGCGCAGCCGGTGCCCGCAGCGGTGATCGCCTGCCGGTACGTGTGGTCCACCAGGTCGCCGGCGGCGAAGACGCCGGGCACGCTGGTCCGGGTGCTGGGCGCCTGGACCTTCACGTAGCCCTCGTCGTCGAGCTCCACCTGCCCCCGGAAGAGCTCGCTGCGCGGGTCGTGACCGATGGCCACGAAGACGCCGGTGACGTCGAGGACCTTGGACTCGCCGGTGTGCGTGTTGCGTACCCGCACCCCGGAGACCTTGCCGTCGTCGCCGAGGATCTCCTCGACCGTGGTGTTCCACTCGACCTTGATCTTGTCGTTGCTCAGTGCCCGCTCGGCCATGATCTTGCTGGCCCGGAAGGAGTCCCGGCGGTGGATGATGGTGACCGATTCGGCGAACCGGGTGAGGAAGCTGGCCTCCTCCATCGCCGAGTCACCGCCGCCCACGACCACGATGTGCTGGTTGCGGAAGAAGAAGCCGTCACAGGTCGCGCAGGACGAGACGCCGTGGCCCAGGTACTCCTGCTCGCCGGGCACGCCGAGCGGACGCCACGCCGAGCCGGTGGAGAGGATGACCGCCCTGGCCCGGTACGCGGTCTGGCCCACCCAGACGGTGCTGACGGCGTCGGAACCCACGCTGCCGGTGTCCTTCAGCTCGACCCGCGTCACGTCGTCGGTGAGGAACTCCGCGCCGAACCGCTCGGCCTGCTTGCGCATGTTGTCCATCAGCTCGGGGCCGAGGATGCCGTCGGCGAAACCGGGGAAGTTCTCCACCTCGGTGGTGGTCATCAGCGCGCCGCCGGACTGCACGCCCTCGATGATGAGCGGCTTGAGGTTGGCGCGCGCCGCGTAGACCGCCGCCGTGTAACCGGCTGGCCCGGAGCCGATGATGATCAGGTTGCGGACCTCGTCCACTGCCGTCTCCCGATTGTGTTGTTCGCCATCGGCGCGCACCGATGCCGATCCGATGCCGACGCCGCTCGGTGCCGGCACTTCGATGTGCAGAACGTCATCGTACGAACCGGGGATTCCCGAGCCGGTCATCCGGTGGGTCAGGTCACGTGGACGGCCAAACGGCCGGTGACCGCGAATTCACCCTACCCGCGTGCGGTAGCGGCTGTCCGAGCCGGACCCGGGCACACCGCATTCCGGCCCGCTCGCCCAGGCCCAGTGCGCTCCCGTGGCGTCGGTGAAGCGCACGATCAGCGCCGGGCGGCCCTGGAACCGGGCGTAGTCGACCACGTCGACCACCAGCGGACCGTTGCCGTGCTCGGCCTTGATCTCGCCGATGCAGGCACCCAGCGCGGCGGGGTCGGTGAGCCGGTCGAGCCCGGTGACGGAGCCGGGCAGCCGCCCGCCCTCCGCCTGGACGCCGGGCTGCTCTCCGGGCGGGCCGCCGGTGAACGGCCGTGCCTTCGGCGACGACGGAAGGGCGGCCAGGGACTCCGGCGTGTAGTCCGTTCCGCTGCGTACCGACGGCTCGCCGGCGATCCGGAAGGGCGTGGCGGCGGGGGCGGCGCCCTCACGGTTCGTCGCGGGCAACGCCGTGTCCGCGGCCCCGCCCGTCTGCTGGTCCCTGGTGAGTTGGTCGACGCCGAGCCCGACCGCCGCGATCGACACGGCGGCCAGCGCGACCGGCCCGGCCAGCCGGGTCCAGCGGCGCCGTCGTCGGCCGGGCCCGGTGGCCCCGCCGCGGCCCGGCTCCGACCGGGGTACGCCGGCAGGACGTCTCCCGGACCCGCCGAGCGGCTGTGCCGGTACCGCCCCGATGCCCGTTCTGACCGTAGGTTGCCCCTCCGCCGGCCGTTCCCCGGCGGACGTCGCGTCGTCCCCAGCCCTCCGGCCGCCCGGCTCGGCCCGGCCCGGCCCCGAACGGTCCGGCTCGGATCGGCCCGGCCCGGCGGAGTCCGCAGTGGCGGGGCCGGACGCGGTGCCGAGGCCGGACGCGGTGGCGGGGTCGGCTGCGGTGTCGGGGTCGGACGCCGTGGCGTGGGCCAGGGCGGCAACGATCCGGTCGGTGACGTCGGCCGGCATCTCGGGCGCGGACGCGCCCCAGGTGGCCAGGTCCGCGTGGACGTCCGCCACGGCCGGGGCCAGCAGCGCGTACGCCTGCGCCCAGTCGGGGTCCTCGTCGACCAGTCGGGCGACGAGATCCTCGTCCGGGGTGCCGTCCAGCGCCCCGCCGAGGTAGTCGGCGAGCAGGTCGTGGTCGACCTCCCTGTACCCCCCGGCAGTCACGCGTCCTCCTGGTGGAGATCCCGCCGGGACCGTCCCGACCCCGATCGGACGCCCTCGGGCGACCGGGGGTTCCCTCGGGTGACGGCCGGCACGTTCGGGCCCGTCGCCGGGGCCGGCTCCGCCCGCTGCGGGGTGGTCTGCGGCTCCGGCTTCTGCCTGGTGGGGCGCAGATGTCCGAGCTGTGTCGCCAGGCGGGCCCGGCCCCGGGCGCACCGGCTCTTGACCGTCCCCTCGGCCACGTCGAGGATCCGGGCCACCTCGGCCACGGGGTAGCCCTGCACGTCGACCAGGATCAGCGCCGCCCGCTGCTCGGCCGGCAGCTCGGCGAGCGCCTGCCGGACCACGAGCGCCGTGTCGTGGTCCTGCACGGGTGCCGCCGGCTCGACGCCCCCGGTGCCGGAGTCCGTGTCCCGGACGCCGTCCGGCAGCGGCACCGTCGGGTGCGCCTGGCGGCGGCGGATCCGGTCCAGGCACGCGTTCACCACGATCCGGTGCAGCCAGGTGGTGACCGCCGAGTCGCCCCGGAACCGCCCGGCGGCGCGGTGGGCGGAGAGCAGGGCGTCCTGGAGGGCGTCGGCGGCCTCCTCGCGGTCGCCGAGCGTGCGCAGGGCCACCGCCCAGAGCCGGTCCCGGTGCCGGTGGAAGAGCTCGGCGAAGGCGTGCGGGTCGCCGGCCACGTGGGCGTGCAGGAGGTCGAGGTCCGCCGGCCCGGACGGCGGCACCGACGACGAGACCGGCGGACCCGCCGGTCCACCGGTCACCCGTTCCCCGCGTACGCCCATCACCACGTCCGGCGGATGCGGTGCCCGGAGCGCGGTGGCTGCCTCACGACCCCTGGACCGTGATCTCCTGGACGCCGAGCTTGTAGCCGCCGTCGCTCGACGGCAGCTCGGTGATCCAGAACAGCAGGTAGCGGTACTTCTGGTCGGCGTTGAAGCCGTTGAAGGTCATCTTGGTGCCCTCGTGCTCCTCGAACGGCTGCCCGATCGCGGTCTTCCTGTAGTCCGCGAAGAGCTGGGCGTCGCCGGAGGACGACGACGGCCGGTCGGTGGTGCCGGCGTAGAGCTGGGCGGAGGCGCCCCGGGCGGACAGGAGCACCTGCACGGACTTGACCGTGTGCTCGCCGCCGAGGTCGATCCAGACGCCCATGCCCTTCTTGAGGTTGCCGAAGTTGGCGCGGCCCCGGTAGGTCTGGGTCTCCCAGCCCTCGTCCTCGTCCCCGTCGTACACCTTGTCGGCGTTGCGGACCTCGGTCCGGTCGCCCTCCGGGTCGATGATCCGGGCGGTGCTGATCTTCAGCGGCCCGGCCGTGATGGCGGCCGGGGTGGCGTCGCCGGCGGGCGCGTTCGACGAGGGCGCCGCGACCGGGTTGGTCTGTGGGTCGTCGTCACCGCCGCCCAGGGCGGTGATGCCGATCAGCAGGCCGACGAGGGCGACCGCCAGCAGGCTGGCGATGCCGATCGCGACCTTGCGTCCGCCGGCGGCGGCGAGCGGCGACGGCTCCTCGCCGGTGTCGGCCGCGAAGCGCAGCGGGCCGGCGCTGTCGAGGAACTGCTCGTCGGCCGGCACGTCCAGCCGGGCCAGCTCGGCCGCGAGCACGTCCGACGAGGGCGGCTCGATCTCGGCGTCGAGCAGGTCCATGGTGAGGTCGTCGAGGTACGCCGGCACGCCCGCCCGCACCTGCCGGGGGGCGGCGAGCGCGCCGCCCGCGTCGCGTACGGCGTCGGGGATGGCGGCCCGGCCGTGGCCGGCGGTGGCGCCACGCAGCGGGGCCTCGGCGTGCGGCCAGTGCCCGGTCAGGGCGAAGTAGAGGACCCCGCCGATCGCGCGGACGTCGCTCTGCTGGCTGTCGGCGCCGTCGGTGCGCGCGTCGGCCAGCACCACCCGGCCGTCGTCACTGATCATCACCGTGCCGGGGTGGACGTTGCCGTGCACCATGCCGGTGGCGTGCACGGCGGCGAGGGCGCTGGCGACCGCGTTGCCGATGGTGGTGGCGCGCGCCGGGTCCAGTGGCCCGTCGGTGACCAGCTCGCGCAGCGACTGCCCGTCGACCCACTCCCGCACCACGTACGCCCGCTCGGCCTCGTCGATCGCGTCGTAGACGCCGACGAGGTTGGGGTGGATGACGCGGCTGGCCGCGACGGCGCCCTGGAGCATCTCGGTGGCCGAGTCGCCACCCGGGTAGCGCAGCACGACCGCGACGGGACGGCGCAGGATGACGTCGACCCCGCGCCAGACCAGCCGACCCGCGCTGTCGTTGTTGATGTGCTCGACCAGCTCGTAACGCTCGGCGAGGATCTCACCGGCCGTGGGAGCACCGAAGGTCATGACCTGAGGAGCGCTCTCCTCCGCCTCCTGACCTTCGCCGACCTGGGTCACCCGTCCTCCCTCGGTGATCGTGTCGATCGATGGACCCGCGCTGCTGGGCATGTGGCTTCCCGCTCTGCCTTCGAAGGAACCGGCCGACCGGTGTCGACGCGGAGCGTCGGCGCCTGCCGTACCCGTCGAGAGCGACCTTACCCGGGTTGGCCGTCTCCCCGACATGTCATCTTCGCGCCGCTCCCGGGCCGAGCTGCCGGCACGCGACCGACTTGTCCGGTTGCTCCCGTTGTCAGCCACGTTGCTGGCACATGTACTGGCCAATCTAGAGGTTGGCCGCAAGCGCCCGCAGGGAGGGGGCCGGCCGTTGCGGCGAGCGCGCCGACGCAGCCGGGTTCCCCCCGACCGGACCGCCATGCTCAGCCGTACGGCTGGTTATCCACAGGTCCTTTCGGTGCCTGAGCGGCGAATCACGGAGTTATCCACAGGCGCATCCCCAGGCTGGTGATCCTCGTTCACAGAGAGTGCAGTCCGCCCGCAGCGTGTCGCCCGCCCGGGGAGACGGGTATCGGTCAGCGGCCCAGCCGGCGGCGGACCATGCCCACGACCTCGGTGATCTCGCCGATCCGCAGGACCATGGCCAGCCCGAGGTACGTCCCGCCGATCACCGCCCCACCGACCACGAGCTGGACGACGGCCTCCAGGCGGCTCGGCGTGTCGTCGCCGGGCAGCAGCTTGACCACGATCAGGCCGACCACCGCCGCGCCGAGCGCCGCGACCGCGACCCGCGCGCTGGTGCGCATGATCTCGCCGAGGCCGATCCGACCCACCCGGGGACGTAGCAGCCAGGCGGAGGCGATCGCGGCGGCCAGGTAGGAGATGGCGTTGCCGATCATCATGCCGGCGCCGGCGAAGCTTGCCGAGAAGACCGCGAAGAGCACGATCTGCACCCCGATGCGCAGCGCCACCACCGGAATGTTGATCAGCGCCGGGGTGCGGGTGTCCGGCAGGGCGTAGAAGGCGAACGTGAAGAGCTGGCTGACCGCGAATGGCACCAGGGCGAGCGCGGCGGCCAGCAGCACCAGCGAGGTGGCGGTGGCGTTGCCCTCGTCGAAGGCGCCCCAGCGGAACAGCGTGAACGAGATCGGGGAGGCGAGCACGGCGTAGCAGACCGCGATCGGGGCGAGCACCGCGGTGACCGTCCGGGTGCCCCGGGACAGGTCGGCGGCCACGTCCGCGTACCGGCCGTCGGCGGCGGCGGCGCTCATCCGGGGCATCAGCGCGGTGATGATCGAGACGGCGATGATGCCGTGCGCCGTCATCAGCAGCAGGAAGACGTTGTTGTAGATCAGCGGGCCGGCGGCGTTCTCCCTGCCCGCCCGGTTCAGCAGGTTGAACAGCACGATCAGGCCGATCTGGCTGACCGCGACGTAGCAGAACATCCACGCCCCGAGCCGGCCCAGCTCGCGCAGGCCCAGCTCGCGGAAGTCGAAGCGCAGCTTCCAGCGGAAGCCCACCTTGCGCAGCGCCGGCAGCAGGCCGGCGGCCTGGATGGCGACGCCGAGCAGGGTGCCGCCGCCGATCAGCAGGATCCGCCCGGTCGTCATCTCCTCCGGCTTGATGATGTCCGCGCCGAAGATCGCGATGTAGAGGCCGGCGGTGGCGATCACCACCAGGTTGTTCAGGATCGGCGCCCACATGGGGGCGGCGAAGTGACCCCGGGTGTTGAGTACCGCGCTGATCAGCGCGCTCAACCCGGAGAAGAAGATCATCGGCAGCATCAGGCGGGCCAGCGCCGTGACCAGGCCCGAATAGCCGTCCGTCGACTCGCCGCTGCCGTAGAGCCAGGTCAGCGTCGAGGCGAACCCGACCGCGAGCAGGGCCGCCACGCCGAGGGCGAGGACCGCCAGGGTGAGCAGCCGCTGGGCGTACGCCTGGCCGCCGTCCGAGTCCGACTTGCGCCGCCGTACCAGCACCGGGATCAGCACGCTGGTGAGTACGCCGCCGAGCAGGAACTCGTAGACCATCCCGGGCAGGATCTGCGCGGTGGTGTACGCGTCACCGACCAGCGCGCCGCCGAGCGCCGCCGCGATCACCAGGTTGCGCAGGAAGCCCGTACCGCGGCTGACCAGGCTGCCCATGGCCATCACCGCGCTGTTGGTCGCGGCGCTTGCCTCGCCCACCTGTTCCTGCGGCGGCGCCGTCGACTCCATGGCCGGCTGGTTGAGCGGCTCGGCGGAGATGAACGTGGCGCCGTCCGACGGCCGGTCGGGCGCGGCGCCGCCCTGGGCGGCGTTCGCGCTGCGGTAGAGACCGCCGCTCATCTTGTCGCCTCCAAGGCAGAGAGGTACGTCGGAGCCGGGCCACGGCCCGCACGTCACAGACGATAGTCAACGGCCACCCGTTACCCGCGCCCGGCGGACCGCATCCTCGTCGGGACCGATAGTCTGGCGCTCCCATGTCCGAAGCCTCCGCTCCCCACGCCGCCGACCGCCGCGAACTCACCGCCGCGCAGCGCAACGCCGTCGCCGAACTGCTCCGGGTCTCCCCGGTCGCCGACGAGTTGGGCCGCCGGTTCGCGCGGGCCGGCCACGAGCTGCACCTGGTGGGCGGTTCGGTACGCGACGCCCTGCTCGGCCGCCTCGGCGACGACCTCGACTTCTGCACCGACGCGCACCCCGACGAGACCCTGCGCATCGTGCGCGGCTGGGCCGAGTCGATCTGGGAGACCGGCCGGGAGTTCGGCACCATCGGGTGCCAGCGCGACGGGCTGCGGCTGGAGATCACCACCTTCCGCGCCGAGTCCTACGACCAGGTCAGCCGCAACCCGGTCGTCGAGTACGGCACCGACCTCGCCGAGGACCTGCGGCGGCGCGACTTCACCATCAACGCGATGGCGGTCAGCCTGCCCGAGCACCGGTTCACCGACCCGCACGGCGGGCTGGACGACCTGGCCGCCAAGGTGATCCGCACCCCGGGCACCCCGGCGGAGTCCTTCGGCGACGACCCGTTGCGGATGCTGCGCGCGGCCCGCTTCGCCGCGCAGCTGCGCTTCGCGGTGCACCCCGACGCGTACGCGGCGATGACCCGGATGGCCGCCGACCTGGACCGGATCACGGCCGAGCGGATCCGCGACGAGTTCACCAAGCTGCTCTGCGGCGCTGACCCGATCACCGGGCTGCGGCTGCTGGTCGACACCGGGCTCGCCGAGCGCTTCCTGCCGGAGTTGACCGGGCTCAAGCTGGAGATCGACGAGCACGCCCAGCACAAGGACGTCTACGAGCACACCCTGACCGTGGTGAGCAACGCCGTCTCGTACGAGACCGAGGGGCCGGACTTCGTCCTGCGGATGGCCGCGCTGATGCACGACGTCGGTAAGCCGGCGACGAAGGCGGTGGGCTCGGACGGCCGGGTCAGCTTCCACCACCACGAGGTGGTCGGCGCCCGGCTCACCAAGGCCCGGCTGAAGGCGCTGCGCTACCCGAAGGAGATCACCGCCAAGGTGACCGCGCTGGTGGCGCTGCACCTGCGCTTCTACGGCTACGGCCGGGGCGAGTGGACCGACTCGGCGGTGCGCCGCTACGTCGCCGACGCCGGTGACCTGCTGCCGCGGCTGCACAAGCTGACCCGGTCGGACTGCACCACCCGCAACCGCCGCAAGGCGGCCCAGCTCGCCGCCGACTACGACGCGCTGGAGGAGCGGATCGCCCGGATCGCCGCCGAGGAGGACCTGGCGCGGGTCCGGCCCGACCTGGACGGCAACGCCATCATGGAGCTGCTGGGCGTACCGCCGGGGCCTGTCGTCGGACAGGCCTGGAAGCACCTCAAGGAGCTGCGCCTGGAGCGCGGCCCGCTGGACCGCGACGAGGCCGAGGCGGAGCTGCTGCGCTGGGCCCGCGACGAGGGCCTGTAGCGCAGACCGGTGCCGATGCCGGCCGGCGTCCTCCGACGGCGGGGCGTACCGCTTCGCATAGCGAGTACGAGACGCCAACGTATCGACCGAATGGCTGACGCGTCAGCTACTGATCATTACTGATGATGGGGCGGAATTCTCCAGCCCTCCGAGTCCGGTAGAGGCTGGCCGTGTGACCGGTCCGCGTCCACAGCGGACGGTCCTTCGAATCAACGGGGAGTCATTTGTGAGACGTCGTGGCGTTGCGCGCCGCTCAGCGGTGGCGGGCCTGCTTCTCGCCTCCGCGACGGCCGTCGCCGTCGCCGGTTCGGGTGGCGCGGCGATGGCCGAGCCCGCCGAGCCGACCCGGGCACCCGTGCGCGGTGCCGAACCCGGCGAGGTCGTACCGGGCCGCTACATCGTCGTCTTCAAGGACGGCAAGGCAACACCGAGCGAGACCCGGGCCGCCGCGTCCGCGCTCGCGCAGAAGAACGGGGGCAAGGTACGCAAGGTCTTCACCAACGGCCTGCGTGGGTACTCGATGGAGGCCAGCGCGGGTCAGGTGAAGCGGCTCTCGCTGGACCCGCAGGTGGCCTACGTGGAGCCCGTCGTACGGGCCTCCGCCACCGGGACCCAGAGCAGTCCGCCGTCCTGGGGCCTGGACCGGATCGACCAGGTGTCGCCGAAGCTGGACGGCTCCTACACCTACCCCGGCACGTCGGCGGCGGGCGTCACCGCATACGTCCTCGACACCGGTATCAACATCACGCACCAGGACTTCGGCGGCCGGGCCAGTTACGGCTTCAACGCCGTGTCCGACCGCACCTCCACCAAGGACGCCAGTGACTGCGACGGGCACGGCACGCACGTGGCGGGCACGGTGGGTGGCACCAGGTACGGCGTCGCCAAGGACGTCAAGCTGGTCGCGGTGCGGGTCCTGGACTGCGAGGGCTCCGGCACGAGCGAGGAACTCCTCAGCGGTATCAACTGGGTGACCGCGAACGCCGTCAAGCCGGCCGTGGCGAACATGAGCCTCGGTTTCGGCGGCAACGTCCAGGCGGTCAACGACGCGGTGAACGCCTCGATCGCCAGCGGCATCACCTACGCGGTCGCCTCGGGCAACTCCATGCAGGACGCCTGCCTGGTGAGCCCGGCGTCCGTGCCGGCAGCGATCACGGTCGGCGCCACGGACAAGATCGACGCGCGGGCCTGGTTCTCCAACTACGGCGCCTGCGTCGACACGTTCGCGCCGGGCGTCAGCATCACCTCCGCCACCATCGGTTCCACGACGGGCGCCGCGACGCTGAGCGGCACCTCGATGGCGTCACCGCACGTCGCCGGCGCCGCGGCGCTGCTGCTGGCGGCGAACCCGACGTGGAGCCCGTCGCAGGTGCGCGACAGCATCGTGATCGGTGGCCTCTCCGGCGCCGTCCACGACACGCAGCGCTCGCTGGACCGCTTTCTCCAGGTCGGTACCGGGCCGGTGGCCCGCAGTTCGTACGGGCTGAAGGCGCGGATCAACGGCAGGTTCGTGGTCGCGGACGGTGCGGGCACGAAGCCGTTGATCGCCAGCGCCGCTGCCATGGGCGGGTGGGAGAAGTTCGACATCGTCGACGCCGGAAGCGGGTACGTCGGGCTGCGGGCACGGGCCAACGGCAGGTTCGTCGTGGCGGACGGTGCGGGCACGAAGCCGTTGATCGCTGGCGCCGCTGCCATCGGCGGGTGGGAGAAGTTCCAGATCGTCCACAACACCGATGGCAGTGTCAGCCTCAAGGCAGTGGTGAACGGCAAGTTCGTCGTCGCGGACGGCGGGGGCACGCTGCCGCTGATCGCGAGCGCCGATGCCATCGGCGCCTCGGCGAAGTTCGACCTGGAGGCACCGAACCCGATCGTCAGCCTCAGGGCGGCGGCGAACGGCAGGTTCGTCGCCGCGGACGGTGCGGGCACGAAGCCGCTGATCGCCGGCGCCGCTGCCGTTGGCGGCTGGGAGAAGTACGAACTGGCCTTCCTCCCCGAGGGCAGCTTCTTCACGCTGCGCCCCCTGGTGAACGGCAAGTTGGTGACCGCAGCGAGCGAAGGCACGAAGCCGTTGATCGCCACGAGCACCACCGTCGGCTCCGCAGAGGTGTTCGACTTCATCGACTACAACGCGGACGGCTCCATCTATCTGCGCGCGTACGTCGACGGGCAGGCGATCACCGCCGGTGCCAACCCGCTGATCTCGGACCGGACGATCGACTGGTCCAGCCCGACCCTGGGTCTCGGAACCGCACAGAAGTTCACCGTCGACGTTGTCTGACGGCCCCTGTGGCACCCGCCGTGTCGGCCCCTCGGGCGGCGCGGCGGGTGCCGGCCCACCGGGCCTCCGCCGGACGGTCACCACCGTCAGGTGATCTTCGCCTCACCGAACGTCGGCGCCCGCCGAGCCGTCTCAGGAGCA
>NZ_JBEZEV010000134.1:0-11592 GCF_040649055.1 Micromonospora sp. NPDC049060 | reverse complement strand
AGCCGGATCGACACCAGACCCACCTCGCGGAGCAGCCCCAGCACCGCCACCCCCACGATGCCCGCGTACCGCCACGCGACGGCGCGCCGGGACCCCCGCGGATGCCGGCGACGCCGTCCGCTCCGGTCCGGCGTCAGAGCCGGCGGAAGGCGGGGTCCGGCGTCAGAGCCGGCGGATGGCGGCGGAGGCGAGGCGGAAGCCGATGGTGCGGTCGACGATGCGGGCGACCAGGTCCGCCTTCCGCAGCCCGGCGACGCCGCGCAACTCGAGGCTCGCGGCGAGCACCCGCAGGTCGCGGGCGGTCCAGCCGGAGAGGTACGCCGTACCGTCGTCGCGGCGGGACATGGACGCCAGCGCGGCCCGGGCCGCCACCGGGTCCGGCGCGGACGCCGCCCGCCGGGCTGACGGGCGCGCGGGGGCCCCGCCCCGGTCGGTGGATTCGGCGGCCGGGGGCCCGGCGGGGGTGGTCCCGTCGGCGGATTCGGCGGCCGGGTGCCCGGCGGGACTGGGCCGGTCGGCGCGTGCGGCGGCCGGTTGCCCGGCGGGGGTGGTTGGGGCGGGTGGTGCCGGGTCGACCGGCACCACCGCGAGCCTGGCCCGCCCCTCCGCCAGGGCGGCGAGGTCGGCGGCGGGCAGCCCCCGCAGCAGCGCGGTCACCAGGTCGGCGACGTCGCGGGTCGGGTCGGTCACGCCCCGGCCCGCTCGGGCTGGAGGTGGTCGAGGAACTCGGTGGCGAGCCGGCGCAGCTCGTCGCGGACCGCCGGGGTGGCGATCCGGTCGCGGAGCACCACTGGCACGCCGCGCGGGGTGTTCGTGGCGAACACGGTGACGTTCTCCCGGAGCGGGGTGGGGAAGACCGGCAGGCCGAGCGCCCGGACCTGGTCCATGTAGCCCTGGTGGGCGGCGATCGGCCGCTGCGCCATGAGCTGGATCATCGTGAACACCACGCCGGCCACGTCGGGGGCGACCTTGTGGTGGCGGCGGGTGGTGGCGAACCGGCGGGCGTCGGCGTTGTACTGGTCGACCAGTTCCCGGACGTTGCCGTGCAGGTAGTCGATGCCCAGCGTGGACAGGTAGTCGGCCTTGGCCGGGATGAGCAGATGGTCGCTGGCGATGATGGCCGACTGGGTGACCACGTTGAAGTTCGGCGGGCAGTCGATCAGCACCATGTCGTAGCCGCCGAGCGCGTCGTCGTGCAGCCCCTCGGCCAGGGAGCCGCGCACCCGGAACAGCTCGGCGTCGTACTCGTCGCCGTCGGCCACGGCCCGGGCCAGCGCCAGGTCGATGTCGACGAGCTGGAGGTGGGACGCGATCAGATCGAGTCGGCCGGCGCCGCTGAGCCGCGCGTTGGCCGGGCCGGGGGAGACGACCAGCTCGCCCAGGGTCGTCGCGGGGGTGTCCCCGCGCAGGCCGTCGTACCAGCGCTTCACCGTCCGGCCGTCGCGCAGCCGGTCCCGCCAGTCGTCGGGGTCGTAGAAGCCGAAGGTGAGGCTGGCCTGCGGATCGAGGTCGATGAGCAGCACCTTCATCCCGCGGTTGGCCAGCTCGGCACCGAGGTTGGCGGTCACGGTGGTCTTGCCGACCCCGCCCTTGTAATTGATCACCGATACGACGTACACCGGCACCTCCCCAGACCGGGAACGGTAGCGGGCCGGCGGATCGGCGCGACACCCGCTCCGGCGGTCCGCCTTCACACGTGACCACACCGGCACCGTCCGCCTCGACGACCGGTGGGCGCCACCTCATGATCGACGCCGGAGTGGGCGGCGGGCGGGCTGTTAGAGTCTGCGCTGCTCGTCGGTGGGGTGGGAGGGGGCGACACGGTGGTGGTGCCGTTCCGTGACGCACTGTCGCAGATGCTCAAGGCGCGCTTCCCGGTCCTCTACGTCGAGTCGTCCGAGGAACAGCGGGTGGTCGCGGAGGTCTGCACCGTCGCCCGGGACGCCACCCTCGTCCGTACGCCCCGGGCGGTGTGGACCTGGTCGCTGACGACGGGGCTCGTGCAGCCCGACGGCGTCGCCCGCAAGGGCACCACCGACCCGGACGACGCGCTGGCCGCGGTGCTGCGCCTCGACCACCCCAGCGTGCTGATCTTCAAGGACCTGCACCCGGCGCACGGCAGCAGCGACCGGCCGGGCACCCCCGGCGTGGTCCGCCGGCTGCGGGACGTGGTGGCGGCCTTCAAGGCCGGCCCGGTGCCGCGCACCCTCGTCCTGGTCTCGCCGGTGCTGCACATCCCGGTGGAGCTGGAGAAGGACGTGACGATCGTCGACTTCCCGCTGCCCACCGAGACGGAGATCCGGCGGGTGCTCGACGGCATGATCGCCGCCAACTCCGCCGGCGGCCGGATCCGGATCGCGCTGGACGACCTCGGCCGGGAACGGCTCGCCAAGGCGGCCCTCGGGCTCACCCTGCACGAGGCGGAGAACGCGTTCGCCCGCGCCATGGTCAACGACGGCGTGCTCGACGGCAGGGACCTCGCGGTCGTGCACGAGGAGAAGCGGCAGACCGTACGCAAGTCGGGGCTGCTGGAGTTCGTCGACGCCCCGGTCGACCTCGCCGACGTCGGCGGGCTGGAGAACCTGAAACGGTGGCTGGCCAAGCGGGACGGTTCCTGGCTGGCCGAGGCGGCGGCGTACGGGCTGCCCGCGCCCCGGGGCGTCCTGATCACCGGCGTGCCCGGCTGCGGCAAATCGCTGACCGCGAAGGCGGTCGCCTCGGCCTGGGGCCTGCCGCTGCTGCGGCTGGACGTCGGGCGCGTCTTCGCCGGGCTCGTCGGGTCGAGCGAGCAGAACATGCGCACCGCCATCCGGACCGCCGAGGCGACCGCGCCCTGCGTGCTGTGGGTCGACGAGATCGAGAAGGGCTTCGTCGGCGGGGCCAACGACTCCGGCACCTCCGCCCGGGTCTTCGGCTCCTTCCTGACCTGGATGCAGGAGAAGTCCCGGCCCGTCTTCGTCATCGCGACCGCCAACGACTTCGAACGGCTGCCCCCGGAACTGCTCCGCAAGGGGCGCTTCGACGAGATCTTCTTCGTCGACCTGCCGACCCGCGCGGAGCGCGCGTCGATCTGGCGGGTCCACCTCGCCCGGCGGCTGCGCAACCCGGCCGTCGCCGGCGCCCTGACGCCCGACGACGCCCTGCTCGGCGAGCTGGCCGGGCTCAGTGAGGGCTACTCGGGGGCCGAGATCGAGCAGGCCGTCGTCGGCGGGCTCTTCGACGCCTTCGCCGAACGGCGTCCGCTGCGCCGCGACGACCTGGTCCGGGCCCTGGTCAGCATGGTGCCGCTCAGCGTCACCCAGGCGGAACGCATCGACGCCGTACGCTCCTGGGCCGACGCCCGCGCCGTCGCCGCCACCGCCGCCGAGGACTGGGACCTCGGCGGTCGTCCCGTCGGCCCGGGCGGCTCCCGCCCCGGCGGTCCGGGGCAGCAACGGGGGCAGGGCGGGCGAGCGGTCGAGTTCTAGTCTGTGGGTCGAAACCGAGGGAGGGGGCCCCGATGAGCGTCTCACTGATACTCCTGCCGCTGGCCGTCGCCGCCGTCGCCGCGACGCACGCCGCGACCGCCGGACGGGACGGACAGGGGCGCGTCGTCTGCCAGGTGCAGACCCGGATGCGGGACGAGACGCTGCTCGTCGCCGCGCTGCGCGACACCGGCGCGGTGGTCACCACCGAACCGGACGCGATCATCGCGGACTGGGCCGACGTGCGGGCCGGCTTCCGGCGCGGCGAGGACGGCATCTGGTCGGCGCACTTCACGGGCGAGGTCGACGAGCCGCGGGCCGTCGAGGCGGTCCGGGCCATCGACGCCGCGTACGGGCGGCAGGTCCAGGGGGCCGTGCTGGAGCGGCTGCGCGAGCAGGCCCCCGCCGCCGGGCTGCGGCTGGAGTCCGAACAGGTCACCGAGGACGCGAGCGTCCGCCTGGTGTTCGCCGTCGAGGGCAGGTCGTGATGGGCGAACAGCCGCGGATCGTGGTCACCGTGACCAGCGAGGGCGTCGTGAGCGCCGAGACCAGGGACGTGCTCGGCGACGGGTGCCTCGACTACATCGCCGTGCTGGAGGACCTGCTGGCGGCCCGGACGGTACGCAGCGCGTACACCGCCGACCGCGACCGCGCCGCCGTGCCCGACCGGCAGGAGCAGCGCGATGTCGAACGCGCCTAGCCCCGGCTGGCCGCCCCCGGCCGTCCCCCGGCCGAGCGTGACGTGGCAGGTGTTGCAGAGCTGGTGGCTGTTGCTGCCCGTCCTCGGGTGCAGCTGCCTCGGCGGCCTCGGATTCATCTACGTGGGCCTGCGGGCCCAGCGCGCGGCGTGGTGGCTCCCCGGCATCTTCTACACCGTGGTGGGCTCGGCGGCGTTCCTCGTCGTCGGCGAGTCGGACCAGGAGAGCGCCCTCAGCGACTGGGCCGTCGGCGTGCTCCTGGCCGTGTGGGTCGCCAGCATCCTGCATGCGGCGCTGATCAATCCGGCGTGGCTGCGCTGGCTCACGGACCGCCGCGCCAGGTTCGCGGCGACGCCGTGGCCCGGCGGCGCGTACCCGCTGGCTCCGCTGCCCGGGGCGGCTCCCGCCGGTCCGATCCCCCATCCCTACCCGGGCATGTCCCCGACGTACCAGCCCGGCTCGACGGCGGCCTACCCGTCCCCGGCCTACCCGCCGGGGTACCCGCCCGCGTCGCCCGCCTATCCGCCGGGTTCGCCGGTGTACCCGCCGCCGGGGTCGTCGGCCTACCCGTCCGAGTCGTCCTACCCGCCGGGGTCGTCGTCCTATCCGTCCGCGTCGTCGGCCTATCCGCCGGGGTCGCCGGTGTACCCGCCCACCTCTACGACGGGACATCCGCCCACGTCGACGGGGTATCCGCCGCTGGCGGCCGACCCGACGTTGGCGCCGGCGGTCGACCCCTTTCCCACCGGGCCGATCACGTCGCTTGCGTGGCAGCCGGACGCGCCGGCCCCGGGGCAGCCGGACGCGCCGGCCTCCGGGCCGCCGGCCGGACCGCCGGTCGACGTCAACGCGGCCGGGCCGGGCGACCTCGCGGCGCTGCCCGGCTTCGACCCGCAGCGCGCCCGGCAGGTGCTGGCCGAGCGGGAGCGGCGCGGGTCCTTCGGCAGCCTGGCCGAGTTCGCCGCCGCCGCCAACCTGGCCCCCCACGAGTACGCGCGCCTGCGCGACGCCGTGGAGTGCGTCCCACCCGCCGGGCCGGCGCCCGACCGGCCGCCGCCCGGCCGGGTCCTCGATGTCTGACGACGGTCCGGGGCCGCGCCCGCCGGTGGGGGCGGAGACGGTGGCGGTGGCGCGGTTCCTGGCCGCCACCCGCGCAGAGGGCCCGGGCGAGCGGACCGCCGTCTGGGTGCAGGGCTGCGCCATCCGCTGCCCCGGCTGCTTCAACCCGCACCTGTGGAGCTTCCGGGGCGGGGACCGGGTCGCCCCCGCCGACCTGGTGCGCCGGGCGCTCGACGCCGGCACCGAGGGGCTGACCCTGCTGGGCGGCGAGCCCTTCGACCAGGCCGCCCCGCTGGCGGCCGTCGCCGCCGGGGTACGCGCCGCCGGGCGTTCGGTGATGACCTTCACGGGCTACACCCGGACGCAGCTGCACCGGGCGGTTGACGCCGGGCGGGACGACGTCGCGGCGCTGCTGGCGGCGACCGACCTCCTCGTCGCCGGGCCGTTCCTGGCCGATCGGATCGACACCCGGCGGCCCTGGGTGGGTTCCACCAACCAGGAGTTCGTGCTGCTCGGCGACCGCTTCCCGGGACTGCTCGACGAGGTGTCACACAGCCCGGACCGGGTCGAGGTGACCGTCGACGCCGCCGGCCGGATCGCGGTGAACGGCTGGGCCGAGGCCGACGCCCTCGACGAACTGCTGGCGTCGGTGACCAGCCCCCGGCCCCGGCCCGCGGGCGTACCTCGACGGGGATAGCCGGGTCGGTCCGGCCGGGAGCGCCCCGTGCCGGGACGCGGCACCCGGGGCTCACTCGGCGATCGGCAGCACGACCTCGTTGTGGCGCAGGAACCACGGCTTCCACGGCGGATCGAAGCGCGCGTACCGGACCGCGCCGGTGGGGCGCAGCCCGGCCGCGGTGACCGCCCGGCCCAGCGCGGTCGCCCGCCGGTCGAACGCCCGGGCCGTCCAGCGACCCGGGAAGCGCGTCGCGGCGGCGAGCTGTTCCGGGACCATCCGGGTGCGCACCCGGCGGTCCGCCGGCTCGGGCAGCGTGTCGGGGGTGAGGCCCGCCGGCATCACGAGCCACACCAGCCAGTGGCCAGGCCGGTCCCCCTCCTCCTGCACGAACGGGGCCGTCATCGCGATCGTCTGCGGGCCCGTCTCCCGGGCGGTCGCCCGCCGCGCGCGGTTGGCACCGCGCAGGTACGCGCCCAGCGGCCGGAAGGCGTCCCGGGCGGCCTGCTCGAACGCGCCCTCCGCCCGCACCTCGGCGACCAGGTGGGCCGGGTAGCGGCGCAGCTCGAAGCCGGGGTGCCGGGCCACCACCCGGTACGGCTGCTGCTCGGTCATCGCGCGCTCCCCGTGCCCCGGGCCCCGTCGGGAGCAACGCTACCGGCCCTCGACCTCCGGCTCAGCCGAAGTCGCGTCCTCCGACCGGGGGCGCGGGGCGGCGCGGGTCAGCCGCCAGTACTGCCGCCGGCCGTCGTCGCGGAGCACCACCCCGGTGCGGCCCAGTTCGCCGCGCAGCTCCCGGGCCTCGCCGCCCCGGTCGGCGTCGAGGGCCCGCTGCCGGGCCCGCAGCAGCGCGTCCGCGCCGGTCGGCAGCCCCGGCAGGCCCGGCACCCACCGCCGGTACGCGTCCCGGTGCGGGTCGCCGTCGGTCCACGGCCAGCCGTGCGCGCGGAAGGCGTCGCGCAGCCGGTCGACGGCCAGGTCCGACCGCTCCCGGACCAGTTCCTCGTCGTCCGCGCCGAGCAGCACCAGGTCCTTGCCGTCGACGAAGACGGCGCGTACCGGTCGCCGCCCGACCTGCCGGTCCGTGCGGTCACGGCGCAGCCGGACCCGTTCGGCGTCGACGGTGACGGCGAGCCGTTCGGCGGTGCCGACGGCGGCGACCAGCAGGCCGCCCAGCGCGCCGACGGCCAGCCCGCCGATGCCGGCCTGCGGGTCCGGCAGCCGGGCGACCAGCTCGAACAGGTCCTGCGCGGGGGCCCAGGACAGCCCGGCGACCCACTCCGCGCCGGCGACGAGCAGCCACCCGGCGCCCGCGCCGAGTGCCGGGAACCCGCCCCAGAGGATCGCCAGTTCCGCCGCGCCGCCGTCGACGACGGTGGGCGCACCGTAGCCGTCCACCGTCAGGACACCTCGCGCCGCAGCGTGCGGACCAGCCCCGCGACCAGCGGCACGGCCAGCCAGACCAGCAGCGACACGGCGAACCGTCCCCACTGCCCGGCGGTCACGTCGGGCGTGAGCAGCGGCTCCATGGTCCGGCCCGTGTCCAGCCAGCCCGCCGGGCCGCGCAGCGGCCGGATCATCTCGCCGAGGATCGACCAGACGGTCGGCAGCAGCAGGTAGCCGACGATCGCCAGCGGGGTGTTGAGCAGCAGCAGGCCGAAGCCGGCCCCCATCAGCACGTTTGCCACCTGGAGCGCCACGGCGTGCAGCACCAGGGCCCACTCCATGCGCCAGGTGCCGGCGCCGCCGGTGGCCCCGGCGACGAGCGTGCCGGCGGCGGCCACGCCGAGGCTCACCACCACCGACGCCAGGGCCGCCAGCACCATCGCGACCAGCTTCGCGACGATCACCCGGCCCCGCCGCGGCACCAGGGCGAACGTGGTGAGCGCCGTGCGCTGCGACCACTCCCCGGTGATCGACAGGATGCCCAGCACGGGCAGCAGCAGGCCGATCGGCAGCATCGAGGGGAGGAAGAAGTTGGGGAAGGTCTGCGCGGCGTCGTCCGACCAGATCAACTGGACCACCACGAGGGCGGCGGCGAGCAGCCCGATGGTGATCAGCAGCCAGAGCCCGGCCCGGGTGTCGACGAGCTTGCGCAGCTCCACGCCGGTGAGCCGGAGCAGCGACGGCCGGCGTACGCCGGAATGGCGCTCGGGCGCGGCGGTGGCGGGCGGGCTGGCGGTGGTGGCGGTGGTCATCGGACGGCCTCCTGGGTCGACGCGCCGGCGGTCAGGGTGAGGAAGAGCTGTTCCAGGCCGCCGCTGCCGGCCGACCGCAGTTCGGTGAGGGCGACGCCGGCGTCGGCGGCGGCCTGCCCGACCGCCTCGGCGTCGGCGTGGACCAGCAGCCCCTCGGTGCCCTCGGTGGCCGCCAGCCCGGCCCGCTCCAACGCGCCGCGCAGCGCCCCGCCGTCGCGGGCCCGCACCAGCGTCCCGCCGCCGGCAAGCAACTCGGCCTTGTCGCCCTGGGCCACGATCCGGCCGCCCCCGATGACCACCAGCCGGTCCGCGACCGCCTCCACCTCGCGCAGCAGGTGGGAGGAGAGCAGCACGGTGCCGCCCCGGTCGGCGAAGTCGCGCAGCAGGCCGCGCATCCAGAAGATCCCCTCCGGGTCCAGGCCGTTGGCCGGCTCGTCGAGGATCAGCACCCGGGGGTCGCCCAGCAGCGCGTGCGCGAGGCCGAGCCGCTGCCGCATCCCCAACGAGTACGCCCGGAGGCGGCGCTTCGCCGCGACCTCGTTCAGCCCGACCAGGTCGAGCTTGGTGGCGACCTGCCGGCGGTCCACGCCCATGGTCGCCGCGGCCACGGTCAGCGCCTCCCGCCCGGTGCGCCCGGCGTGCTGGGCCGAGGCGTCCAGCAGCACGCCCACCTCCCGCCCGGGGTTGGGCAGTTCCCGGTACGGCCGGCCGCCGACCGTCGCGCCACCGCCGCTGGGCGGGGTGAGCCCGCAGATCATCCGCATGGTGGTGGACTTGCCGGCGCCGTTCGGTCCCAGGAAGCCGGTGACGGTGCCCGGCTCGCAACGGAACGACACGTCGTCGACGGCGGTGTGCCGCCCGTACCGTTTGGTGAGGTGTTCCACGCTGATCATGCCGGCCACGCTGCCGGAGCCACCCGGTCGCGCGCTGCGGCCGACGGTCTCGTCCGACGGCTACCTTGGTCGACGCCAGGGTCTCGACTTTGGTAGCTGGTCGGCCCGCCGGGCGGCTGCCTAGCATGGTCGCGTGACCAGTGCCGCCGTACCGGAGCACCCCTGGCTGCTGCCGGGGGCGCTGAGCGTCGATCCGGCGGCGCGGGTGGGGCGGGGGCCGCGTCGCACCACCCGCGACTGGGTGGTGGACGGCCTCTGCTTCCTGCTCTCCCTCGGCTGGGTCCTGCTCGCCACGGCCGACGCGGCCTCGTCCGACCCGGAGTTCGCCACGCCGCTGCCGCAGCGCTGGATGGTCCCGGCCGACGCCCTGCTCGGGCTCGCCTGCTGCGCGCTGATCTGGCTGCGGCGCCGGTGGCCGGTGGGGCTCGCCGTCGCGACCGTGCCGCTGACCCTGTTCTCGATGGCGGCGGCGATCCCGCTGCTGATCATCTACTTCACCGTGGTGGTGCACCGGCGCACGGCCGTCGCGCTGGGATTGACCGCCGCCGGCCTGGTCACCAACTTCGCCTTCAGCTACCTGCGCCCGGACCCGCAGATGCCGTACTGGGCGACCACCGCCTGGGGGGTGGTGCTCAGCCTCTCCGTGCTGGCGTGGGGGATGTTCGTCCGGGCCCGGCGGCAGCTCGTCGTGTCGCTGCGCGAGCGCGCCGAGCGGGCCGAGGCGGAGCAGCAGTTGCGGGTGGCGCAGGCCCGGCACCTGGAGCGCACCCGGATCGCCCGCGAGATGCACGACGTGCTCGCACACCGGATCTCGCTGCTCAGCCTGCACGCCGGCGCGCTGGAGTTCCGGCCGGACGCGCCGCCGGAGGAGGTGGCGCGGGCGGCCGGGGTGATCCGGGGCAGCGCCCACGCCGCGTTGCAGGATCTGCGCGAGGTGATCGGGGTGCTCCGGGCGGAGACCACCGCCGAGGGGGATCCCGAGCGCCCACAGCCCACCCTGGGCGATCTGCCGGCGCTCGTCGAGGAGTCCCGGTCGGCCGGGGCGCGGATCGGCGTACGCGAGGTGGTCACCTCGGCGGAACGGGTGCCCGCGGCGGTGGGGCGCAGCGTCTACCGGATCGTGCAGGAGGGGCTCACCAACGCCCGCAAGCACGCCGCCGGCGCGACGGTCACCGTCGACGTGGCCGGCGCCCCCGGCGACGGGCTGACCGTGGAGATCCGCAACCGGTGGCCGGTCGGCGGCATCGCCGGCCCGGAGATCCCCGGCGCCGGCACCGGCCTGGTCGGCATCGCGGAGCGGGTCAGCCTGGCCGGCGGCCGGCTGGAGTACGGGCGGGACGACGCGGGCGACTTCCGGCTGGCCGCCTGGCTGCCGTGGCCGGCGTGAGCGGGCCGGGCCCCGACCCCGGCCGGCCGGTACGGGTGCTGCTCGTCGACGACGACGCGCTGGTGCGGGCCGGCCTGTCGATGATCCTCGGCGGGGTGCCGGACCTGCTCGTGGTCGGGGAGGCCGCCGACGGCAGCGAGGTGCCCGCCGCCGTGGCCACCTGCGCGCCGGACGTGGTGCTGATGGACATCCGGATGCCCCGGCTCGACGGTCTCGCGGCCACCGAGGCGCTGCGCGCGTCGCCCGACCCGCCCGAGGTGCTGGTGCTGACCACCTTCGACGCAGACGAGCAGGTGCTCCGGGCGTTGCGGGCCGGGGCCGGCGGCTTCCTGCTCAAGGACACCCCGCCGGCCGAGATCGTGCGGGCGGTGCGCCGGGTGGCGGCGGGCGAGGCGACGCTCTCCCCGGCGGTGACCCGCCGGCTGATCGACCACGTGACCGCGCCGGGCGCGGCGGGCGACCCCGACCCGCGTCGGGAGCGGGCGCTGCGGCAGCTCGCCGGGCTCAGCGACCGGGAGCGCGAGGTCGCGGTCGCGCTCGGGCAGGGCCGGACGAACGCCGAGATCGCCGCCGAGCTGTTCATGAGCGTCGCGACCGTCAAGGCGTACGTGTCGCGGCTGCTGGTGAAGCTGGGCCTGAACAACCGGGTCCAGGTGGCTCTGCTGGTGCACGACGCCGGCCTCGTCTGAGGCGCGATTGAACCTTCCGGGGGCGGGGGCCGTACCAGTCGCCGAGGATGCGGTGCGGCGGGTCAGCCGCACCGCTGCCGGAGCCGCGGGAGGCCTGCCGTGCGGGTTGGTGAGCAGTCGACGGATCCCATCGACCAGATCCTGGGCGAGGTGCCGGTGCCGGCGCCCCTGACCCCCGAGGACGTCCGGCTCGCGGTCCGGGCGGTGGTGGTGCACGCCGCCGAGGAGTGGCCGGCCGGGCCGCTGTGCCGCAACGACGGCGCGACGTACCCCTGCCGGCTGCACCGCTGGGGCCGGCGGGTGCTGACGCGGCACGGGCTCAACGAGCGGCAGATCGACGCCCTGGTGCGGCACGGCAACCCCTTCGTGCACGTGCCGTTCCCGTTCACGGTGACCGGCCCCGCGCCGGCCAGCCGCGCACCACGTGCCACCGGCGCAGCCGGCACTACATCAACGTGGTGGTGGCCGGCAAGCAGCCCGCCCCGAACTGGCTGTCGATGGACGAGGCCGTCCAGCACTGCCGGCGCG
>NZ_JBEZEV010000133.1:0-12042 GCF_040649055.1 Micromonospora sp. NPDC049060 | reverse complement strand
CTTCTTGTCTGCCATGACGTGGTCCTTCCCGGACAGGATCGACGTCCTGTCCAACGGACCACACCCAGGTCAAACACGGAAATCTACGCAGTCCCAGGCTAATGCTCCAGCCGGGGATGTTGACCTCGACTGAGCTGCGGTTTGGTGCGGTTGGGGGTAGGAGGGCAGCCACCGTCGATATGGACGGTTGTGTGGACTGACCATGACGCAGCGGTGGCTGCCGGATACAGGGTAGACGCCCAGCGGTGGCGGGTGTTGTTCGACGAGCTGATGGTGACGGTCGGGCGGCGTTTCCGCAGGCCCGAGCCGCGCCGCCGGGTGCGTGACTTCGTCCGCGGGCTGTTGGCGCCGCTACCGCGGAAGAACTGCTGGAGCATCGCTGAGCACGCCGGGGACGCCGGCCCGGACGGGATGCAGGACCTGCTGACCCGGGTGACGTGGGACGACGCCGAGGTTCGTGCCGATGTCCGCGAGTTCGTCGGTGAGCATCTCGGTGATGTTGAGGCCGTGCTGGTCATCGACGAGACGGGTGATCTGAAGAAGGGCCGGCACACCGTCGGGGTGCAGCGGCAGTACTCGGGCACGGCCGGGAAGATCGAGAACTGTCAGCTCGCCGTGCACCTGGTATATGCCACCGAGGCTGGGCACGCGATGCTCGACACGGCCCTCTACCTGCCGAAGTCGTGGTGCGACGATCCCGATCGCCGCGCCGAGGCCGGTGTTCCTGAGCAGGTGCGCTTCGCGACGAAACCGCAGCTGGCGGCCCGCATGATCGCCGCCGCGGTCACCGCTGGGCTGCCGTGCCGATGGGCGGCCGGCGACGAGGCCTACGGCAGCGACCCGCGGCTGGCCGCCCGGCTGCGTCAGCTACGACTGGGCTATGTCCTGGCCGTGGCCTGCTCACATCAGGTGATCACCGGCCTCGGCGTCTACCGCGTCGACGCCCTCGCCGCCGAGCTTCCCGACACCGCCTGGCAGCGGATGTCCGCCGGTCGAGGCGCGAAAGGCCACCGCTACTACGACTGGGCCTTCATCGCCCTGCCCCATGCCACCGACGCCCACGGCGGGCACCACTGGCTGCTGATCCGCCGCAGCCGCCGCACCGGCCTTCTACCGCTGCTGGTCACCAGAGGTCGTCGCCCTGCGCACTCTCGTCGCGGTCGCCGGCCGCCGCTGCAAGATCGAGGGATCGTTCCAAGCCGCGAAGACCGGCCTCGGCCTGGACCAGCACCAACACCGCCGCTGGACCTCCTGGCACCGCTGGAGCACCCTGGCGATCCTCGCCCACGCGTTCCTCGTCGCCGCGACCGCCGAGCACCGCCACCGCTACCAGCCGGTCGGGCTGATCCCGCTGACTGTCAACGAGCTACGCCACCTGTTCCACGTCCTGATCATCGAACCCACCCGCCGACGCTGCGACCCGCTGCTCTGGTCAATCCGCCGACGCCGCCACCAAGCCAGAGCCATGACCAGCCACTACGCCCGACAAGCCCTCATCGAGCCGTGATCACGATCCTCGGCTGGAGTACTAATCTTTGCGACTGCAAGGTGCTTGCCATAGATGCTGCCGGGTGGAATCGGATAACGAATCCGATGCGGGTCCATGAGCACCAACGTCATGAGCCCGACACTCGGAACCCTTCAGAAAGAACCGAAGAACCGATCCCACCAACTCGGCTCCCCAGAACCATGGAAACGCAAGCAAGTGGATCCGTCATAGCGAGTCGTAAGAAGTTCTTCCGGAATCGTGACGTACCCCGATTCAGCGAGAGCTTGCTCTACCGTCTCAAGGTCACTTACGTCAAGCTCACCGTCAGCACGAGCTTCATCCGTACTCAAAAAAGCGCCAGGATTATCGGCCGCTACCATGGCCAACGGCTTGAACTTGCTCACCAGGACAACGATCCTCGTCCCACAAACTGTAGCCTCCCCCGGCACTTCGATCCGCCCATATTGTGCGGAGTCCTGGATGTTTTGATCGAGTACACAACGCGCCGAGAAGCGAGAACCGACCTGTACAGCCAGGCGGCTGAATGAAGCTGCAGCCTCGGCCGCACTATAGCCAGCCGGAGCTTCTGGCCATTCAGGATCATCCAGACACCGCAGCATCTTCATGAGATCCGCATCTCTCTCCATGACCCTCCAATGATCAAAGTGGCGCACTCGGATCGGAGTGAACCATTTCCTCAGTGCGGAAATGCCGTGAGCACCCTTCCCGTGAGAGGCTCGTAACGCACCAGAATTCTCACTCCCCCTACGGTCCCGACAACATTCTGAACCGCAGGTTCTCCCTTTCTGGTCTTCAGAGTTCTCTCAGCATGCACAGCAGATCCCTTGTACCAAGTCCTTTGACTATTTGGACTCGTCACTACGTCAGCAACCGCGTTTAGAATCCGGTCATCAGACCATCCCTTCGGGAAATGGTCCTTACCCGCCGCCCCGGGGTACCTGTGATTCTCAAGGATGTGATCCGACCTCTCGTCACCGATCAGCCCTCGACCAATTCCGCAGTTGCTGTTGTGGACGAGCACCGGCGAAGCCCCCGCCAGCACATAGTACGTGTGGATACCACTGACAGTCAGGTTGTAGGCCAGCCCGGTGTGGCCGGTGACCAAGCGAAGTCCGATGACGGGCCGCGTTCCGCCGTTTGCGGTCTTGAGAAGGTCACCTGCGTCGAGTTCGTCGGCGCGCTGCCACTCGCGGTCCGTGTGGTTCCAGAAGGGGTGGTCCTCAGTTGTCACGATCGAGGCGCCCACCAAGTCGAGCCTGATCAGGTCATCCGCGTGGACCCAGACGTGCGTGACGACTCGCGGTCCACGCTCACCCGCCTCCGGGTCCGAGGCCATTACCTCATCGCCGGGCTCGATCTCATCGAGCCGCTTGGTCGACCCGTCGGCCATGATCACCTTTGTGTCACCGCTGAAGCTCTTGCAGCCGCAGTTGCAGCTCTCACCCCCGCTCGTAAGCTCTAGACCCCGTCCAGAGCCACGCCCCCGTGAACCACCCCTCCTTCCGAACAAGTCGCCGTCGGGCAGAGTTTCCGCCAAAGAGCCGATGTAGGGGTTGTAGAGTTCCTCGATCCATTCCTGGCACCCGTCAGGACGGCCCATTTCGTGACAGATGTTCATGGCCAAGGCACGTTCTTCCTGCGCCATCAGCACGTCGTTTGCAATGCCGAAGTTGCGGCCGAACCATGCACCCCGCTGCTCGTTCCAGCCGGTTTCGCGAGCGATCCCAGCATCGTGCTCACCACCAGCAACACCCTTGCGATCTATGCCCGCGCCGCGGACGGCTGGGTCTGGGGCACCAACCAGACCACCGCTGGCGGGGCCTTCGGCCCCTGGAAGCGGATCGGGGTGGGCGGATCCGGTGTCACCGGCCGTCCTTTCGTCACGAAGGCCGCCAATGGAGCCATCGCCATCTATGCTCGCGGGAGCGACAAGAAGATGCACGGGGTGAGCCAGCCCTCGCCCGGCGCCGCGTTCGGCACGTGGCTGACGACCGGTGCCGGTGGACCCGCCGCCGGATTCGTCGGTGATTCGGCCGCGCTGCTGGGAGCGAACGGAACCCTCGTGCTCTACGCCACCGGCGCGGACGGAAAGATCTACGGTGTGGGGCAACCGTCCGCCGGCGCCGCCTTCGGCACCTGGTCGCTTGCGGGCTCGGGACAACCGACCGCCGCGGGCGACCCGGCAGTGCTGTTGACCGGCACCAACAAGATCGTCATCTACGCCCGCGGCACGGACGGAAAGGTCTGGGGTGTCGGGCAGTCGACCGTCGGCGGAAGCTTCGGTACCTGGGCCACGATGGGGGCTGCCCCGCCGGCGGACGGCTTTGCGAGTGACCCGAGCGTGGTGCTCGACGGAAATGGCGCGATAGCCCTGTTGGGCCGCAGCACCAGCAACAGGATCTACGCGACCGACCAGCCGAGTGTGGGAGCCGCGTTCGATCCTTGGACGGAGATTCCCTGATCGAAGGTGGTGCCGCAGCCGACAAGGCGTGGCTGCGGCACCACCACAGATCGTCCAACTCCGATCGTCACCGGGCCGACGGCCGGATCATCCGGAGGTCGGTCCGTCACACTCCATAGAACGCGCGGTAGCGGCGGATCAGCCGCCACTGCACCAGCACCGCCGCCACGGTCAGCAGGATCATCACCAGGGTCGCGGCGGCGGCGTAGCCGTAACGCAGGTACTCGAAGCCAGTGCGGTAGACGAACAGCGACAGGTAGGTGGTGGCGTACGGGGGTGGGCCGCCGTCGGTCACCACGAAGGCCGGCACGAAGGAGAAGTGCAGGCTCTGGATGGCGTCGCGCACCGCCAGCAGCCCCAGCACGGGCGCCATCAGCGGCAGCGTGACCCGGCGGAACACGTCCCAGCCGGTGGCGTCCTCGATCGCCGCCATATCGTAGACGTCGCGGGGCAGCGCGCGGCGGGCGGCCAGCAGCACCACGAAGGTCTCGCCGATGGTGAACAGGCTCATCAGCACGATCGCGGCGCGGGCGTCGGTCGGGTCGGTGAGCCACTGCGGCGGGGTGCGTCCCAGCGCGGTCAGGCCGTTCTCCCCGCCCGTGCGCAGCAGCTGGTTGATCGGGCCGTAGAGGGGGTTGAGCAGCCAGAGCCAGAGCAGCCCGTAGGCGATCTCCGGCACCGCGGTCGGCAGCACCGCCGCCGTGCGGGCGCCGCCGACGCCGACCGCGCGGCGGTGCAGCAGCAGCGCCAGGCCGAGAGCGAGGAGCACCCGCAGCGGTACGGCCACCAGCGCGAAGACCAGCGAGTTGGTCAGCGACACCCGGAACACCGGATCGTCCAGCAGCGCCGCGAAGTTGTCCAGCCCCACCCAGCGGGGCGGGCGCAGCAGGTCGTACTCGGTGAAGGCCAGCGCCAGGGTGACGGCGGCGGGCAGCAGCACGAGCCCGACCAGCCCCACCAGGTACGGCGTGAGCATCAGCGCCAACTGCCGGCGCGAGCGGCGGTCGGTCGTCGTCACGGGGCGTACCGGCGGCCCGAGGCGGCGTGGAAGACGTGCACGTCGGCCCAGCGCACGCCGACGCGTACCGGCGCGCCCCTGCCGGGCCGGCGGGCGGCGGGCACCCGGGCGACGACGGGGTGCCCGCCGGCGAGCCTCAGGTACGCGTACGCGTCCTCGCCCACCACCTCGACCCGGTCGACGGTGGCCGGCGCGCCGTCGGTCGCGCCCAGGACGACCGCCTCGGGCCGGAAGCCGATCTCCATCCCGTCGTGGTCCGCCCCCGGGGCGGGGGCGCCGTCGGGGCGCAGCGGACCGTCGGCCGGGAGCAGGTTCATCGCGGGGGAACCGACGAAGCGGGCGACGAAGGTGGTGGCCGGGGTGCGCCAGATCTCGTCGGGGGTGCCGACCTGCTCGATGCGCCCCTCGCGCAGCACGGCGATCCGGTCGGCGAGCACCAGCGCCTCGGTCTGGTCGTGGGTGACGTGCACCATCGTCGCGCCCAGCCGGTCGTGCAGGGCCCGCAGCTCGGCGCGCATCTGCACCCGCAGCGCCTGGTCGAGGTTGGACAGCGGCTCGTCGAGCAGGAACACGTCCGGCTCGCGCACCAGCGCCCGGGCCAGCGCCACCCGCTGCCGTTCGCCGCCGGAGAGCTGCCCGGGCCGCCGGTCCAGCAGCCCGGCGCAGCCGACCGTCTCGGCCGCCGCGCGGGCCCGCTCCCGGGCCGCCGCGCGGGGCGTGTCGCGTACCTCCAGGCCGAAGGCGATGTTCTCCGCGACACTCAGGTGCGGGAAGAGCGCGTACGACTGGAAGACCATCGACACGTTGCGCCGGCCCGGACGCTCGGCGGTGACGTCCCGGCCGGCGATGCGGACCCGCCCGGCGGTGACCGGCTCCAGGCCGGCGACGACCCGCAGCACCGTCGACTTGCCGGCCCCCGACGGGCCGAGCACCACCAGCAGCTCGCCCCGGGCGGCGGCCAGGTCCACCTCGTGCAGCACGGTCGCGCCCCGGTACGCGGCCGAGACGCCGGCCAGGGCGAGGCCCGGATCGCTCACCCGTGCTCCCCGCGGGCGAAGATCGGCCGGGTCTGCCGGTCGAGGTCGCGGATCACGTCGTCGAGCCGGTCGCCCCGGTGCATGGCGTTCTCCAGGATGCCGTAGGTGACGTCCTCGATCTCCGGCCAGGTGGAGACGGTCGGCAGCGCCCGGACGGTGGGAATGGCGTCGAGGAAGACCTTGGCGCTGCGCGGCGGCTGGGCCGGGCTGAGGAACGCCGGGGACCGCGACACCCCGATGTGCGACGGGACGGTACGCCCGGTGGCCGCGATGATCCGCTGCCCCTCCTCGGCGATGGCGAACTCCAGGAACCGCCACGCAGCGTCCTTGTGCTTCGCGCCCCGGGTCATGCAGTACGCGTCGGAGTGCAGCACCCCGACCTGCTCCTTGTAGACGGGCAGCGGCGCGACGTCCCACTCGAAGCCGGTGATCGAGCGGAACGTGGTGGTGGAGCGGCGGGAACTCATCAGCATGGCGAGCCGGCCGTTGGCGAAGCGCGACTCGTCGTCCTCGGCCTCCACCTCCTCGTCGGTGGGCACCACCCCGTACGCCAGCCGCAGGTCCACGAGGTTCTTCAGCGCCTCCCGGGCAGCCGGGGTGTCCAGGGTCAGCCGGGTCGGCTTCGCCGGGTCGTCGACGATCTCGCCGCCGCCCGACCAGACGAACGGGGCGAGCCGGATGATCGACGGCTCGACGCCGAGGCCGTGCACGGCCGGGCGCAGCGCCGCGCCCTCGCTCTCGGTGGCCTTGACCACCACGCCCCGGGAGTCGCGGGTCATCGCGGTCGCGGTGGCGACCAGGTCGTTCCAGGTCCAGCCGGCCCTCGGCTCGGGCACGCCGTGCTTGGCGAACAGGGTGCGGTTGTAGTAGACCGCCAGGCTGGAGACGTTCTGCGGCAGGCAGAGCTGCCGGCCCTGCCACCGGAAGGCATTCCAGGCCACCGGGTAGTAGTCGGCCGGGTCGACGGCCTCGGAGGCGGCCAACCGGTCGTCCAGCGGCTCGATGACGTCCTTGGCGGCGAACTGGCCGTAGAAGCGGTAGTTCATCAGGAACGCATCCGGCGGGGCACCGCCGGCCACCGAGGTGGCGAGCCGGGCCAGCAGGTCCTTGCGGTCGCTGGCCTCGACGAGCTGCACGTCGGCGCCGGGGCGGGCCTTCTCGTACGCCTCGACGAGGGTGCGGTATGCGGCGAGTTCCTCGGGGGCGCCGAAGACCAGCAGCCGCACCGGCCCGTCGGCGGACGACCCGGCGCCGGAGCCGCACCCGGTGGCGGCCAGCACGGCGGTGAGCAGCAGCGCGAGCAGGGCCTTCGGTCGCGTCGTCGGTCGCATCGTCAGTCTCGTCCCGTCGGGTCGTCGTGGTGGAGGAAGCGCCGCTGGGCGAGCACGAAGACGGCCAGCGCCGGCACCGTGGCCAGCACCGCGCCCGCCAGGAACACCGGGAAGTTCGTCGGGTCCAGCACCGACAGGGAGCGCAGCGCCAGCGGCAGGGTGAACAGGTCGCGGTCGTAGACGTAGACCAGCGGGTCGAGGAAGTTCGACCAGGTGAGCACGAAGGTCAGCGCGGTGAGGCCGGCGGTGACCGGGCGCACCAGCGGCAGGGCGACCCGCCACCAGGTGCGCAGCGGCGACAGGTCCGCCACCAGGCAGGCGTCGTAGAGATCGGTCGGCAGCGCCCGGAACGCCAGGAAATAGACCAGGACGTAGAGCGGCGAGGTGCCCAGCAACGCCGGGGCGACCAGCGGCACCAGGGTGTCGGTCAGGCCGAGCATCCGGAAGATCGCGAAGCGGGGCACGAGCAGCGCCGTTGCCGGCACCATCAGCGCGACCAGGGAGGCCGCCACGACGACGCCGGTCACGCGCGGGGCGATCCGGGCCAGCGCGAAGCCCGCCAGGGAGGCGACGAGCACGCTCAGCGGCACGGCGACGACCGCTACCAGTACCGAGTTGAGCGAGGCGCGCAGCAACCCGCCCAGCTCGACGGCCTGCCGGTAGCCGGTGGTGGAGACCGGCTCCGGCACGAGCTGCGGGGTGGGCGGCGGCGGCAGGCCCGGCTCGGTGAGCGAACCGGAGACCAGCAGCAGCAACGGTGGCACGAAGACGAGCAGGACGAAGGCCGCGCCGAGCGTCCGCCAGGCGCGGCCGGCCGCCCCGGGCAGCGGTGCGGGGCCGCGCGCGCGGCCCCGCACCCTGTCGTCGCCGATGGTCGCCTGCCTCAGAGCGTGAGCTGCCAGGCGCCGAGGCCGTGCGAGGCGGCGTAGAGCACCCGCTTGCCCGGCACGATGGTCAGCCCGGCCACCTCCACGTTCGGCATGCCCCGGGCCGCCTTCACCCAGGTCGTGGCGCCCTTGGCCAGCCGCAGCACGCCGAAGTCGGTGGCCGCGTAGAGGGTGCCCGTGACGTCGTCGCGGACCAGGTCGGTGATCGGCTGGTCGCCGAAGTCGTACGACCGGTCGGTCCAGGTCGCGCCGGCGCCCGCCAGCCGCACCTCGAACGCGTGCCCGAGGGTGGCCGGGGTGTTCGAGTTGAAGCCGCTGTAGGAGACCCACGCCCGCGCCGGGTCGGCCGGGTCGACGTGGACGCTGGTGACGAAGCGGTTCGGCGTGGTGGCGGTGTCGATCCGCGTCCAGGTGACCGCCGAGGCCGGCTCGGCGTCCACGTTGCGGGACACGAAGACCCGGCCGGTGCTGGTGGCCGCGTACGCCGTGGACGAGTCGGAGGCGACCCGCTCGACGACCGAGACGGCGCCGCCGGCCCGGTCGCCCCACGCGGCGTCGGTCAGGTTGACCGTGCCCAGCGGCGCGAAGTCGCCGCACTGCGCCTCGAAGGTGCCGGTCCAGGTGTTGCAGATCCGGTCGGCCTCGGCCAGGCTCCGGTCGCCCAGCCCGAACGTCTTCGTCCGGTAGACGGTGCGCGAGGTGCCGGCGAAGATCGTCCCGCTGACCTTCGGGTCGCTGACCACGGGCGCGTAGAACAGGGTGCCCGGGTGCCCGAAGACCGGGTCGGAGATCGAGATCCAGCTGCCCACGTCGCCGTTGGCGAAGTTCACCTCGGGCGAGGCGTCGTAGAAGGTGTGGAAGCGGAACTCCGGCCTGCCGACGTCGAAGCCGGACGCGCCGCCGTCGCCGATCATCGTGTTGACCCAGCGTCGGCGCTCGCCCTTGTTCTCCCAGGTGCCGTTGTCCTGGGTGCCGCCCTGCAGCAGCCGGTGGTCGTGCGGGCTGGCCGAGAGGCTGATGAACTGCAACGTGTTCATGCCCTTGTTGATGCCGTCCAGCTTCGACGGGATCTTCGACAGCATCTGCCGGCAGCGGTCCTTCTGCGCCTGCGTGGTCAGGTTGCGGTCCGGGTTGTCGCACCAGGCCGACCGGTCCACGAACTGGCCGCTGGAGCGCATCACGCCGCCGTCGTTGGCCTCGAAGAACTGGTACGGGTTGCGCGGGTTGGTGACCAGGGCGTGCTGGTCGGGGTGCAGGCCGTTGGGGTGCAGCTCGTCGGTGCCGTCGAAGGTCATGTCGGTGCCGCTGACCCCGGCGTCGGTGGAGAGCACCACGGCCCGCTTGTGGGCGACGGTCTCGCCGTAGACGTACGAGCCGCCGGTGTAGACGATGTCCGGGTGCCCGGCCGGGGTGTGCACGAACACGTCGTACCAGCACTGGCCGGTGCACTGGTTGTAGGTGGCGTAGCCCGGGTCGGCCGGGTTGGCGCTGCTCAGGTCGGCGAACGCGGGGGCGCCGCCGGCCACGTCGTCGCTGCGGAACAGCCGCGAGTACGGGTTGCCGAGGTTGCCCTCGTAGACGTACATGCGGGTCTTGCCGTTCGGCAGGGCGGTCACGTCGATCGCGGCCCGGGTCTGGAAGACCGCCGGGTTGAGCGAGGGCTTGATCTGCGTCCAGGTGGCGCCGGCGTCCGTCGAGCGCCAGACCCCCCGGGCGTACGAGGAGGCGTAGACGGTGTCCGCGTCGCGCGGGTCGAGCTTGACGTAGCGCACGCCGCGCGGCGAGCAGGTGGCGGTGTTGCCGTACTCGGCGGCGCTGCCCGTGCACTGCGTCGCGTCGGCCGAGCCGTTGTGGATGAACTTCCAGTTCGCGCCGCCGTCGGTGGACTTGTAGAGGCCCCACTTCTCGGCGTCGGGCACGGGCCGGGTGACGCCGGTGCAGCAGGAGCCGGACATGCCGCGCAGGGCGGTGGTGGTGGCGACGTAGAGCGTCTTCGGGTCGCCGGGCTTGACGGTGATCTCGCCGATGCCCTTGCCGGCGAGGGCGTCCTTGCCCAGCGGGCCCTTCCAGGTGACGCCGCCGTTCGTGGACTTGTAGAGCCCGACGCCGGCGACGCAGCCGGAGGCGCAGGTGTTGGCCTCGCCGGTGCCGACGTAGATGGTCAGCCCCGTCTTGTCGTTGCGGTCGATCTTGACCGAGCCGGCCGCGTTGATGCCCAGCGGCCCACCCAGGTAGAACCACTTGGGCTCGGCGGCGAGGACGTTGAGGGTGCCCCAGACGCCGCCGCCGGCCGGCGTGACGTACGCCCGGCAGAGCAGGGCGTTGCAGTCCGGGGCGATGTCGATGGAGGTGACCCGGCCGCCCGCGACGTACGCGTTCGGCACGTAGTTGCCGGCGTTGCGGAACTCGGTGAACGGGTAGAGCGCCTCGCTGGGGCCGATGTTCGTCCAGCCCCGGGTGCCGCCGGCGCGCCGCTCGGCGGCGGCGTACGCCGACTTGGAGCGGTCGACCTGGGCGATGCTGATCGTGTCGGCCGGGTACGCGCGCTCCAGGAACTCCTGCTGCGCGGCGTTGCCGGGCCCGTCCGGCGACATGCCGTCGCTGCCCGGCACGGCCTGGCGCAGCCGTTCCATGTGGGCGCCGAGCGCGCCCGGCATCTCCCCGTCGCCGGCCGCGGCGACGGGGGTCGGCACCTCGGCGCCGGCGAAGTGGATTCCGATGAGACCGGTCGACGCCACCAGGGCACCGACCGCCAGTCCTGCGAGCAGATGACGACGTCTGCGCTTCACGAGGTCCCTCCGGCAGATGACGGCGCCACTCAGCGCGACCCTCCGGAATGCCGACCGCCGCTGGCAGCGTCCACGGTGGAGAATGACAGAGCGCATCGACGCAGGCAATCCTCTGCATGGACGGGGATCGACGCATGGTTGCATTCGCATGGAACGGGTAGTGCGCCGGCATGCCATCGCGTTACGAGAACTATCCGCGGATCGCCATCGTCACCGGCGCGGACTCCGGCATCGGCCGGGCCTGCGCCGTCGCCCTCGCGGAGGCCGGCTTCGACGTCGGCGTCACCTGGCACCGCGACGCCGGGGGCGCCGAGCGGACCGCCGCCGAGGTACGCGCCGCCGGCCGGCGCTGCGAGGTCGCCGAGCTGGACCTGACCCGGCTGCCGGGCGCCGACGCGGTCGTCGACGAGCTGGCCGACCGGCTCGGCGGTCTCGGCGTGCTCGTCAACAACGCCGGCACCGGGGCGTCCACGCCCTTCGTCGACACCGGCTGGGAGCAGTGGCGCGAGGTGCTCTCCGTCGACCTCGACGGGCCGTTCCTGTGCGGGCAGCGGGCCGCGCGGCGGATGCGGGCCGCGGGGCTGGGCGGACGGATCGTCAACATCACCAGCGTGCACGAGCACGCGCCCCGGGTCGGCTCGGCCGCGTACTGCGCCGCCAAGGGCGGGCTCGGACTGCTGACGAAGGTGATGGCGCAGGAGCTGGCGGCGGACGGGATCACCGTCAACGCGGTCGCCCCGGGCGAGATCGCCACGCCGATGACCGGCCAGGAGGACGTCGACCCGTTCACCGAGGAACGTCCCGGGGTGCCGGTCGGGCGGCCCGGCGACGCGCGCGAGGTGGCCGCCGTGGTCGCGCTGCTCGCCTCGCCCGCCGCCGCGTACGTCACCGGCGCGTCCTGGCCGGTGGACGGCGGCATGCTGATGATGGGCCCGCAGGCCAACGCGCTGGAGTCGCACGACTGGCGCTCGGTACAGGGGTGAGGCGCCGCCGCGCCGGGGCGCCCCGG